>JBDTUL010000673.1:0-3558 GCA_040007735.1 Gammaproteobacteria bacterium
CCGCTGGGCCGCGAGGCACCGTGCCGGCTCCGTTTCACATTTTCCTGGAATCCGCGTATCCGGCGCTGTGGGTGAAGGCCTCGCGGGCACCGGCGCGAAGATGCGCGGCGAAACGCTGGAAGAATTCGCGCGCACGCGTCGAGTGTGGGAGCAGCGCTAGTGGCGCGCATCATCGGGGGCCTTGGCTCGCCTCACGCGCCCGCTGTCGGCGCCGCCGTCGATCGCAATGATGAAGGCTCGCCGTACTGGAAACCGCTGTTCGACGGCTACAAGCCCATGCGCGAGTGGCTCGAGCGCGAAAAGCCGGACGTCATCATTCTCTTCACCAACGACCACTTCACGTCGTTCTTCCTGGACGTCATTCCCACGTTCGCCATCGCCGTCGCCGACCGTCACGAGATCGCCGATGAAGGCTGGGGCAAACGCGCATTGCCCGAAGTGCCGGGGCACACCGAGCTTGCGTGGCACTTGTCCCGCCAGCTCGTCGAGGTGGGCTTCGATCTTTCCGTTTGCCATCGCCTGCCGCTCGATCACGGCTCACTCTCACCGCTCTCGGCACTCATGCCTCACGTGAAGCAGTGGCCCGTCAGAGTGGTGCCGATTCTGGTGAACGTGTTGCACTTTCCGATTCCCACCGCGGCCCGCTGCTTTCAGCTGGGGCGCGAGATTCGCAAGGCTGTCGCAAGTTTCGAGGACGATCTGAAGGTGGCCGTGCTCGGCACCGGCGGGTTGTCCCACCAGCTCGCGGGCGAACGCTTCGGCCTGATCGATCCGGCGTGGGATGCTGAGTTCCTCGACAAACTGGAGACGGATCCGGAATCGCTTGCGGGCCTGAGCCACCAGCAGATCATCGAACACGCGGGCACCGAGGGCGTGGAAGTAATCATGTGGCTGTGTATGCGCGGCGCGCTATCGACGCGTGTGCGTCGTGTGCATCGAAATTATTACCACGCCACGCTCACGGGCTACGCGCAGGTAATCTTCGAGGACGTCGAGGGCCTGCCGAGAGATTCAGCGGGCTGAACCTGGCGGCACGGCACCTCGGCGCTGTTTACCAGCCGGACTTGGATGCAGCGCTCTCGCGCGTCAGCGATGCGGTCTGCGACGCAATCTTCGTGCGCTCTTCCACGAACCTCGCAAGGTCCGCGGCATCCTCGGAGCCGGTCTTTTGCGCACCGATCCAGTTTGTCATCGCGCCGAGCAGCCGTGCTGCCAACGAGCGATTGCTTGCGAACAGGTCGAGATACGCCTGCTTCGCATCTTCGATTCGATTGAGGCCGAGAAACGCCTCGCCGCGATACTCCGTGGCTTCCGGATAGCCCGGTTTCAATTCCAGCGCCCGGCCATAGGAGGCGAGGGCGGTGGAATAGTCGCCCAGCTTGCGCTGTGAATACCCCAAGCCGTTCCAGGCTTGCGCCAGGGCTGGATCGCTCCGCGTGGCAATGAGCAACTGCGCACGCGCCTGGGTGTAGGCCTTTTTCAGCGCCGGTGATAGCGCCTTCAATTTTCCTGAAGTCGGTGTGGGCTCCGCCGCGACGATGCCTTCGGCCTCTTTCAGAGCGGCAAGCCCGGCATCGAGCGCAGCCTGCGCCTGTGGGTTGGCCGCAGCAGTGGGGCTCTGCGCGGACGCGGGATTCTGCGCGGGGTCGTAAACGACGCCCCAGGCTGCCGGAGTCGTGACCACAAAGGCAACAACCACAGCGGCGAGCCGGCCACCTGCGCAGGCCCGCGCGCAGGCCACACCGCCCGCCGCCAGGCTACGCTGAACAAGACTACTCATCCGTATGACCTCGCTTCTGCCCGATAAATGAACGGCCACCGACGTTTGGCTGCTGGTCGGCCGGCGCTTCTGATAGTGTCTTTTTAACGCGAGGGGTTCCAGTCATGAACAGCAAATCAAAGCACGCACCGTCTGCCGGTGAAGGCCCGATGGGTCGTCGTAATTTCATGGGCGCGGCGCTGGGCGCCGCCGCAGGAGCGGGTGCAGTCGCCATGATGTCGTCCACTGCCGGCGCGGCCGATGTGCCGCCCCCTCCGCACCCGGCTTCACCGCCTTCGAGCCCACCCATGGGGTCGCCGCCGGGCGAGTCGCTGCGCATGGGGGCCGACGGCGGACCGAAGCTGTACCGCGAGGAGTCCGACATCCGCGACGTCGAGGTCGAAGGCAAAATTCCCGCGGACCTGAACGGCTCGTTCTACCGCGTGGGGCCCGATGCGCAGTACGCGCTCCGCCCGGGCAACATTCCGTTCGATGGCGAGGGCCACGTCAGCCTGTTCCGTATCGAGAACGGGCATGTCGACTACAAGAGCCGGTTCGTGAAGAACGATCGGTACGAGGCGCAGGCCAAGGCCCGCCGCCTGTTGTTCCCGATGTATCGCAACCCGACGCAGGACGATCCGAGTGTCGCGGGGTTGAGCCGCAGCACGGCGAACACCCACATCATTCCGCACAAGAACTACCTGCTTGCGCTGAAGGAAGACAGCCCGCCGGCGGCCATGGATCTCGTCACGCTCGAAACCGTCGACCCCAACTACAACTTCGACGGGCAACTGCAGAGCCAGACGTTCACTGCGCATCCGAAGATCGACTCGGAGACGGGCGACATGATCGCCTTCGGCTACGAGGCGAAGGGCTTCGGCACCAAGGATGTGAATATTTTCCAGATCACCCCGCAAGGCAAGATGGTCTGGAATGCCTGGATCCAGGTGCCCTACATCAGCCTGCTGCACGACTTCGCGGTGACGCAGAAACACATAGTGTTCTACGTAATGCCGCTGGCGTTCGATGAGGCGCAGGTCAAGCGCGGTGGCGTTCACTGGTCGTGGCAAAGCGGCCTGCCCACGTATTTCGGCGTGATGCGCCGGGGCGGGGATGGCAAGGACCTGCGCTGGTTCAAGGGTCCGGAGCGCAGTTCCACGCACGTGATGGGTGCGTTCTCGGATGGCGAGCGCGTGTACGTGGACGTGGAAATGTCCCAGTACAACCCGTTTCCGTTCATGCCCATGCAGGATGGCTCGAGGTGGGACCCGGTGAAGGGCGCGAGCCAGATCACCCGGCTGTCCGTGGACCTCTCGAAGAAGAGCGTGAAGGACTACAAGATGGAGGTGCTGTACCCCGGTTTCTTCGGCGCCCTGCCGCGCATAGACGACCGCTACAACACCGTGCCTTATCGATACGGCTTCCTCCCGGTGCCCGACCCGCAGCCCAAGGATCGCTCGAAGCGCCCGTCGGCATGCTGGGCGCGCTTCGATCACCAGACCCGCAAGGCCACCTGGTTCGACGCGGGCGAGGGCACCACGCTCAACGAAGTTGTCTTTGCTCCGAAAAGCCCCACCGCGCCGGAAGGCGTGGGTTACCTGATGGGCGTGGCGAACCGGAACAACGAGGGCGGGCGCGGCGATCTCATTATTCTCGATGCGGAACATCCCGAAGCCGGCCCGCTCGCCACGGTGAGGCTGCCGATTCGCGCGGTTCCGCAGATTCATGGGTGGTGGTTGCCGAAATCAGCTTGATTCATCGGCACTGAATTCCTCCCAGCCGCCCGGCGATTGAGGGCT
>JBDTUL010000674.1:0-3553 GCA_040007735.1 Gammaproteobacteria bacterium
AGGCGAGATGAATACTCGCCCGCTCGCCTTTTTCCGGCGACACGGCGGCAACGCTTGCGGATCTCGGTTTCCGGCCGGAGCTGAGCGCCATCAAAGGGTCGCTGAGCGGAACTATCACGTGGCAGCCGCTGGATGCGCAGCCGTGGCTCGAGACCGCTACAGGCCAGGTGAGCATGCGTTTCGATGACGGTGTTGCGCGAGACGTGGACAATTCCCGGGCCCGGGGTGTCGATGATTTGGCCGAGCGCGCGGCCAGTGGTGTTGAGCTGCGTCCGTTCCCTCTGCTTACCGTCCCTGCGCTCCTGAGCGGCATCGCCCGGCCGCCGGCCAATAGTGCGGTGCCTGTCGGTGAACTTCGATTCAAGCGGCTGGATGCGGAGTTCGAGCTGCGCAACGGCCAGGCACACACGTCCGACCTGCACTTCGATGGCGACGCTGAGATTCTCGTCCGCGGGCGCGCGGGGTTGCTGGCGCGCGATTATGATTACGAGGCGTGGGTGCTGCGGGGTGAGGAACGAATTCCGGCCTCGCTGCGGCGACTGGCTGCCACGCCCAGAGTGGCGGCCGCGTGGATGACGTTGCGTGACCTCATTCGTGGGGACGCGGCCGAGCGCTCACGCGTCGTCCTGCATTTGCGCGGGTCTTGGAACGAGCCGGTGGTCACCGTTGAGTAGCAATCCAGTGAAAGTCGCCGCACTACAGATGACATCCGGGCCCGATGTGGCCGTCAACCTTGAGCAGGCGCGCACTCTGCTGCGTCAGGCGCGTGAGCGTGATGCTGCGCTAGCTGCCTTGCCCGAAAACTTTCCGTTCATGGGTTTGAAAGACGCGGACAAGCGCGCTGTCGGTGAAACCGATGGCGGCGGCCCCATCCAGGATTTTCTCGCGGCCACCGCGCGCGATCTCAGCATCTGGATTGTCGCGGGCACCATGCCCATGCGTGTGGACGGGGACGGCCGTGTGGCCGCCGCCTCGCTGGTCTACGACGACAAAGGCAAGCGCGTCGCCCGCTACGACAAGATTCATTTGTTCGATGTCGACATTCCGGGGAAAGCGGAGGTGTATCGCGAATCCGCTCATGTGGCGCCCGGGCGTGAGCCCGTGGTGGTCGACACGCCTGTCGGCAAGCTCGGCCTCACGGTCTGTTACGACATGCGCTTCCCGGAACTGTTTCGGCGGCTCAGCGCGGCGGGTGCGCAGATCATCACAGTGCCGTCGGCGTTCACGGCGCCCACGGGCCGCGCGCATTGGGAAACGCTGCTCCGGGCGCGCGCCATCGAAAATCTTTGTCATATCGTCGCGCCGGCCCAGTCCGGGTTCCACCCTAACGGGCGCGAGACTTACGGCGACAGCATGATCGTCGACTACTGGGGAACCGTCCTGCAGCGCCTGCCACGGGGGCAGGGCTGCGTGGTGGCCGAGGTCGACTTGAATCGCCAGGCCGATGCCCGCACTAGCTTCCCTGCGCTCCACCACCGCGTGCTCTAATAGTTTTATGGCCAACGCTCCTCAAGCTCAAGATTCCCTGAGCATCGCCCGCGATGCCATTTTGCGTCCGAGCGGGCTCGATGACAGCCGCCTCGACCGTGTGTTCGGCGAGGTGCTGCGGCACTCGGTGGATTTCGCGGATGTGTACTTCCAGCTCTCCCGCGAGGAATCGTGGGCGCTGGAAGATGGCATCGTGAAAGACGGCAGCGCCAGCATCGAACAGGGTGTCGGCGTGCGCGCGCTCGCGGGTGAGAAAACCGGTTTCGCGTATTCCGATGAAATCGTCATGCCGGCGCTCGAAGAAGCGTCGCGCGCTGCGCGTGCCATTGCCGTGCAGGGCGGCGACGGGCGCATTCAGGCGTGGCAGCCCAAGACGGGGCACAGTCTCTATTTTCCGGTGGACGCGGTGTCTTCGCTTCGCGATGAAGAGAAGGTTGCGTGGCTCGAGCGTGTAGATCGTGAAACACGCGCGATGGATCCGCGCATCGTGCAGGTGATGGCGAGTGTGTCGGCTGTTCAAGAGGTCGTGCTCGTCGCGAACAGCGACGGCGACATGGCTGCGGATGTGCGGCCGCTCGTGCGGTTCAACGTGTCTGTCATCGCCGAGCAGAATGGGCGCCGGGAGCAGGGCTACTCGGGGGCGGGTGGTCGCTACTCGTTGCAGGAACTGGTGTCTGGGGATCGGCCTTTGAAGATTGCGCGTGAAGCCGTGCGTCAGGCGCTCGTCAATCTCGAGTCGGTGCCTGCGCCTGCAGGGCCGATGACGGTTGTGCTGGGGCCGGGGTGGCCGGGCGTGCTGTTGCACGAAGCCATTGGTCACGGGCTCGAAGGGGATTTCAATCGCAAAGGGACCTCGGCGTTCGCGGGGCGCATCGGCGAGCGAGTGGCGAGCGAGGCTTGTACCATTGTCGATGACGGCACGCTGTCGCAACGGCGTGGGTCGCTGAACATCGACGATGAAGGCACTACCACCCGGTGCACAACGCTCATCGAAAATGGCGTGCTCGTGGGGTATTTGCAGGACAAGCTCAATGCGCGGCTCATGGGCGTTACGCCTACGGGCAATGGGCGTCGTGAATCGTTTGCGCATGTCACGTTGCCGCGCATGACGAACACTTACATGCAGCCGGGGCCGCATTCGCCCGAGGACATCATCGCGTCCGTCGAGCGCGGCATTTATGCTGTGAACTTTGGCGGTGGGCAGGTGGATATCACGTCGGGCAAGTTTGTATTCTCGGCGAGCGAGGCTTATGCCATCGAGAATGGCAAACTGGGGCGGCCTCTCAAAGGCGCCACGCTCATCGGGAATGGGCCGGATGTGCTCACTCGCGTGAGCATGGTGGGCAACGATCTCAAGCTCGATGAAGGCGTGGGCACGTGTGGCAAGGAAGGGCAGAGCGTGCCCGTCGGCGTTGGCCAGCCCACTTTACGCATCGACAACCTCACTGTTGGCGGCACCGGCTAACGCCCGTATCCATTTCTGTACGATTCCAACAAGCACGCGCGGCGACGCGCCTTCGCGGCTGTTGCATTCTTCGTTCGCGGATTGCAGGACGCACGCAAGGAATGCGAGTCCGCTTCCAATCAGCCGATGGGCAGCGGTGCGAACGTCACCTCGTGCCGTGTGCCCATCGTCTGTGCGGTGAGTTTGAAATTGCGCGGTCATGGCGCATGAAGTGGCGCCAGGCGCGGACATAATCTTCACCGGCGACAGGTCGTTCGTCGGTGCGTAGCGACTTTCCGTCGGCTATTTGCACACTGTGACCCACTGCCCGCCGTGAGTTACCGTGGGTCCGTACTTTGCTCCATCGCAGTCCTGGAACTGCGAGCCCGTGTTGAACACCGACGAGGATTGAACGATGCACGCCGAGCGCAAGCTGGACGACACCGCGAAGTTGGAATTGCCGAAGGACCTGGTGGCCGAGATGAGTCGGCGCGGGAGCGCGCGCAAGGACGAGTACTTCCACGTAGAGCAATGGAAACCCTCGTTTTTCGGTCGCGTGGCCCAGATGTTCTCGGGCAAGCGGAGATAGAAGTTTTCCAGGCAGGCCCTCGCGCGCGCGAG
>JBDTUL010000675.1:0-3550 GCA_040007735.1 Gammaproteobacteria bacterium
CCTTTTCGCGACGAAAGATGTGCTCGAACGTGCGGCGCACTGAGGTCGTGCCGGCGCCCGAAGAGCCGGTGACTGAGATGATCGGATGAGTTGCCGACATGAGTTCAGCTCCGGAAGAGGCCGCGGCGGCCGAAGAGCGGCGAGCGCTCGCCGAGGGGGTACGGGTCCAGGTGATAGCGGTCGAGTCGCGCCACTTCATCGCGCGAGCCGAACAGCAGCGGCACGCGCTGATGGATCGCCACCGGCTTGATGTCGAGAATGCGTTCGATGCCGGTGGAGGCCCGGCCCCCGGCCTGCTCGATGACCCATGCGATGGGGTTCGCTTCGTATATCAACCGTAGCCGGCCGTGTTGATATCCATCGCGCACATCGCCGGGGTACATGTAGATGCCGCCGCGAGCGAGCACGCGGTGCGCTTCGGCAACCATCGAGGCGATCCAGCGCATGTTGAAGTCTTCGCCACGCGGGCCTTCGCTGCCTTTGAGGCAGTCTTCCACGTAGATGCGGATGGGCTCATCCCAATGGCGGTGGTTCGAAGCATTGATCGCGAACTCACGAGTCTTGGGGGGCACGCGCACGTGCTCGCCAGTCAGGTGGAAGTGCGAGCCAGCTCTGTCGAGCGTAAAGATGTGCGTGCCGGCGCCCAGCGTGATGACGAAGGTTGTTTGCGGGCCGTAGAGTGCGTATCCGGCGGCCAACTGCTGAACGCCGGGCTGGAGGAAAGCGGCTCCGTTGAGCGGCGCACCGTCTTTGGGGGCGGGAAGAATCGAGAAGATGGTGCCGATGGAGACGTTCGTGTCGATGTTCGATGAGCCGTCCAACGGATCGACGGCCACGAGCAGCGGGGCGTCGGGGTCCAGCAGGATGGGGTCTTCGAGCTCTTCGGACGCGATGGCCGCGACCGGAGCGTCTCTGAGACCTTTGACCAGCATTTCGTTCGCGAGTACGTCCAGTTCTTTCTGGATGTCGCCGGCGCCGTGGTCGCCGCGCGTTGCGCCCAGCAAGGCGCCCGCGAGTGCGCCGGCGCCGATCAGGTGCGATAACGCGCGGCACACGTTGGCCAGCGCCGATACGGTGGCCGCGACCTCGACGCGAGCGGCGTCATCGCCAGCCCAGAGGGTTAGATGCAGGTCGAGAGTGCCGCCGCATGCCATGGCCGTGATGCCCCTGTGTATGTCTACTTATTTTTCGATAGAAAGAGGTTCAGTGGTGGCAGAGCGCCGTTCAACGGGCCCGATCCGGGACCGGCCGCTGGACCGGTCCCTCGGAGCCTTGGGAAAATACTTCCTGTATTTTCACATCCCGGCTCAGGCTCGTTGAACGACACTCTGCTTTGGTCTTTGGCGGGACGTTTGCTGAAGGCGGTGCCGGGTTCATTGGGGCTCTCCTTTTTCGTCCAGGTCGAATACCCGGCTCGCGCGGATGTCGCTGGCTTCGAGGGTGACTACGTCGCTGACGTCGACGGGGCCTTCCTTGTTCACGAGTCGCATGGCCTGGCGCAAGCGGGCGCGGTCGAAGGCGTTGCGCAGTGAACGCGCGTTGGCGAAGTTCGGTTGCTGCCGGCGGCGGGTGATGTACTCGCGCAGGGCTTCGCGGCCTTCATCGCTGAGGCGGTATTCCGCGGTGGCGGCGAGTTTTTCCGCGATGAGCAGCAGTTCTTCGTCGCCGTAGTCGGGGAAATCGATGTGATGGGCGATGCGTGAACGGAAGCCGGGGTTCGAAGAGAAGAACGTGTTCATGCGGTCGGTGTAGCCCGCGAGAATGACGGTGAGATCGTCGCGCTGGTTCTCCATCACTTGCAGCAGGATCTCGATGGCTTCCTGGCCGTAGTCCTTTTCGTTCTCGGGGCGGTAGAGGTAGTACGCCTCATCGATGAACAGCACGCCGCCCATAGCGCGTTTGAGCACTTCCTTGGTTTTCGGCGCGGTGTGGCCGATGTACTGACCCACCAGGTCGTCGCGCGTAACGGAGATCAGGTGGCCTTTGCGCACATAGCCCAGACGGTGAAGGATGCCGGCCATTCGCAGGGCGACGGTTGTTTTGCCGGTGCCTGGGTTGCCAGTGAAGGCCATGTGCAGCGTGGGCGGCGCGGATGCGAAACCCAGGCGCTCGCGGGCGCGGGCCACCAGAAGGAACGAGGCGATCTCACGAATGCGGCGTTTGACGGGCTGCAGGCCCACCAATTCGTTGTCGAGCTCGGTCAGCAACGAACCGATGTCGGTTTCGGCGTAGAGCGCCCGCAAATCGATCGTCTTCGGAGTCGAATGCGGATCGAGAGCGCTTTTTTCAGGCGTTAGCGTGGACATGAAAGGGTCACCGCCCGTAGCCAGCGTTTGCAGTGTTCGGGGGTAAACGGCCATGCTGATTGCACAGCGCGGCGCGCCGAACCGAACAGACGGTGCTTGTCATGCTTCATGAGCGTGACCTTCCGCCTCTGTTGCTGCCCGGGGACCTCACGCACTTCACTTGCCATAGCGGCTTCCCACCGGCCGGTCGGTTGCGTACGAGCGCATCGTGTAGCGGATGGTGCGGCCGGCGCCTTCGGTGCGCTCGAGGCGGAAGCCCGGCTCGACTGAAGGCCGCTGCACGAGGAAAGACAACCGCACCGTCTCGAAGCCGCGTTCCGAATCGAACGCATTGATCCGGATGTATTGCTCGGCATTCGATTCGCGACACTCGCGCAATTCGCTCATCACGCCGGCAGCGTCGCGCAGGTCGAACAGCGGCTGGCCCCACATTTCCCAATAGGTGTTCCGGGGGTGCGGATCGTCCGTGTACTCGATGCCGATCGCCCAGCCCTTGCCGAGCACGTAGTCCACTTGCTTGCGAATCTGCTCATCCGTGAGGTCCGGCAGAAACGAGAACGTACCTTGAGTCAGACGCATGTCGTGCTCCTAGGAAGCGGTGGCGGTGGCCACGTAATCAACGGTGTCCGTCGAGGTGTACTCGAAGGTGATGTCCTTCCACGTATCCAGCGCGGCGCGCAGCGGCGTGCACTGGCGGGCGGCGGCAACGAGAATGTCCGGCCCTTCATTCCAGATGTCCCGACCCTCATTGCGCGCGAGCACCATCGACTCCAGCGCAACCCGGTTTGCAATGGCGCCGGCCTGGATGCCCATTGGGTGCCCGATGGTTCCGCCACCAAACTGCAGCACCACGTCTTCACCGAGGTAGGTGAGCAGTTGATGCATCTGGCCCGCGTGAATGCCGCCTGAGGCCACCGGCATCACCTTGCGGCAGCCCGCCCAATCCTGTTCGAAGAACAAGCCGCGCGGCAGATTCTCGGGATTGCCGGGCTCGCGCAGCGAATCGTAGATGCCGGCCACCACCGCCGGATCGCCTTCGAGCTTGCCCACCACCGTGCCGGCGTGAATGTGGTCCACACCTGCGAGCCGCATCCACTTCGCGATGACGCGGAAAGAAACACCGTGATTCTTCTGCCGCGTGTAGGTGGAATGCCCAGCGCGATGCAGGTGGAGAATCATGTCGTTGGCTCGCGCCCACTTCGCCATCGACTGGATGGCGGTGTAGCCGATGACCAGGTCGATCA
>JBDTUL010000676.1:0-3537 GCA_040007735.1 Gammaproteobacteria bacterium
CCACGCCGCAGACTCAGAGCGTCGATCCAATGAACGAAATCCTGAGAGCCACAAAGTTCTTAAGCCCGTTCGGACTAGCCGGACGCGCGCTCAGCGCTTCAAGCCCGGGCAGGCAGCCGGGGCAGTCGCACCGCTCTTTAGCCCGCGCGCTGGCGTCGGCCTTGGCAAGGCCATCACACCGGGCATGCCTCCTGGCCTTGTTGTGGCTCTCTCTCAATCAATTGGCTTTCGCCGCCACCCCCGCGAAACCAGCTCTCCCCTCTGCAGCAGCCGACGCAGCGGCAGCCGCCATCAAACTCCCGTATCAGCTCCCAAACAAACACCTGGGCGTTTCCACCTGCTCATCCTCGGTGTGCCACGGCAGCGTAAAATCCAACGGCAACTACAACGTCCAACTCAACGAGTACGTCACCTGGTCTCACGAGGACACCCACTCGAAAGCCTACTCGGTCCTGCTGAACGAAAAATCCCGCGCTATCGCCGCGAAACTCGGCCTGCCTTCCGCGCAAACCGCGAAGATCTGCCTGGATTGCCACGCCGACAACGTGCCTGAAGCCATGCGCGGCAAGGAATTCAATCTCACCGACGGCGTAGGCTGCGAAACGTGTCACGGCGGGGCGGAACTCTGGCTCGAAGCGCACACCACCAAGAAAACCACTTACGAAGAAAACCTGAAGCGCGGCATGTTCGCTACGGCGAACGTCGCGCCGCGTGCCGCGCTGTGCCTCTCCTGCCACTTGGGCAACTCGGACAAATTCGCCACTCATCGCATCATGGGCGCAGGCCATCCCCGTCTCAGCTTTGAGCTCGACACGTTCCTGGCGCTACAGCCGCCGCATCATCAGGTCGACAAGGACTACGCCGCGCGTAAGCCGGTGTACAGCCGCACAGCCGTGTGGGCCTACGGCCAGGTAGAAGCCGCGCGCATGCAAGCGCAACTGGTTCAGCAGCACTTCGGCCGCGACGGTGCGCCGTTTCCGGAGCTCGCGCTGTACAACTGCCATTCCTGTCACGAGAGCTCGATGCATCACCTCGATTGGTCGCGTGGGCTCACTACCATCGGCAGCTCACCTGGCAGCGTGCCGCTGAACGATGGTCACCTTCGCATGGCGCTGGTGATTGCCAGGCAAGTGGATGCGGGGGTGGCTCGCGACATTCTCGCGATGAGCCAGTCGATGCAGGAGGCGAGCGGTGAGAGCCGCGATCGCGTGGCCTCTATCAGCGTGCGCCTGGAGACGGTGCTGCGGCAATTCGAGGCGAGGCTCGTCGAGCGCAAGTGGAATGCGACGGAAGAGGGCGGCGTGCTGGCCGGCATTCTCGATCTCGGCGCGCGCCGCGAATTTCGTGATTACATTTCCGCCGAACAGGCGGTGATGGCCATCGAGCTGGTCATGATCGACATCGGCAACGCCGAACGGAATCGCTCGAAGCTGGACGCGCTGTATCGCCTGGTAGAGAACGACGAGCTGTACCGCCCGGAGCAGTTCGTCGCCGGCATCGAGCAATTGCGCGCATCGCTAGGCATGGCGCGCGTTTCGGCGTTGACCGCGCCGGGGACGGGTCCTCTGGAGTAAGGAGTGGAGGCGTATGCTTCGCTCATCGCGAACACCTCTGGTGGCTCCATGATCACAGTTCATCACCTCAACAATTCGCGCTCACAGCGCGTTCTCTGGCTGCTCGAAGAGCTCGGCGTGGAGTACGAGCTGCGCCGCTACCAGCGCGACCCGGAAACCATGTTCGCGCCGCCGGAGCTGCGCAAGGTGCATCCGCTAGGCAAGTCGCCGGTGGTTACGGATGGCGGCCAGACGCTGGCCGAGTCGGGCGCCATCATCGAATACCTCGCGGATCGCTACGGCGGCGGCAAGCTGGCGCGGCCGAACGATTCTCCTGAGCGGTTTCGATACATCTATTGGCTGCACTACGCTGAAGGGTCGGCGATGTTGCCGCTGATGCTAACGCTCGTGTTCAACCGCATCGCGCAGTCGCCTATGCCGTTTTTCGCCAAGCCGATCGCGCGGGCGATCTGCGGGAAGATGATGAATTCGTATGTTGGGCCACAGACGACGCTTCATCTGGATTACATGGAAGGTGAGCTCGGACGGGGCACCTGGTTTGCCGGGGAGGACTTCACGGCTGCGGATATTCAGCTTAGTTTTCCGGTGGAGCTTGCGGTTGTGAGGGGTGGGCTCAATGAGTCGCGGCCTCGGTTGATGGATTATTTGCTGCGGATTCATGCGAGGCCGGCCTATCAGCGGGCGCTTGAGCGTGGGGGTCAATACGATTACGCGGCAGACTAAGAGGCCCTCGATCACCGCCCGGCGATTGAGGGACTCTTGAACGGTCACAAACATCGCACCTCGTCCGTCTATTGAAGAAATGCCCGACCGACCCTCCACCTTCGAGCCCCACCGCAAACGGTTGCAAGGCATCGCGTATCGCATGCTCGGCTCGCGCGCCGACGCCGAGGACATCGTGCAGGACGCTTACCTGCGCTGGCATCGCGCCCCCACCGAAGAGATCCGTTCCCCCGAAGCCTGGCTCGTCACCGCCGTTACCCGCTTGTGCATCGACCGGCTGCGAGCGGCGCGATCCGAGCGCGAGGCCTACGTCGGGCCGTGGTTGCCGGAGCCTATCGTCAGCGCCGCCGCGCCGCCTGCGGACGCATCGGCCGAACTGGCCTCCAGCCTGTCGGTCGCCTTCCTGGCCGTGCTCGAACGGCTCGCGCCGGAAGAACGCGCTGCCTTCCTGCTGCACGAAGTGTTCGACAACGACTACGCCGAGATCGCACAGATTCTGGGTAAGAGCGAAGCGGCCTGCCGGCAGACGGTGAGCCGCGCTCGCAAGCGCGTGCGTGAAGACCGGCCGCGGGTGCAGGTGAGCGAAACCGCGCGCAAGGTGGTGATCGACCGCTTCGTCGGCGCGCTGATGTCGCAGGACATGAATGGCCTGATGCAGCTTCTTTCCGAGGACGTCACCTGGACCTCCGACGGCGGAGGCAAGGCGAAGGCGGCCCGCAAGATCATTCACGGGCGCGAACACGTGGCGCGGTTTGCAATCGGTGTGATTGGGCGCAACGCCGCTTACATGAGAGTTTTTCCCGTGCAGGTGAATGGAGAGCCGGGGCTGGCGCTCTATGTTGGCGACCGGCTGATTTCCATTACCTCCATCACCACGGATGGGGTGAGCGTGTTGGGGGTGTTCAGCGTGCTCAACCCTGAGAAGTTGCAGGCTGTAGTCAGGCGGGATGTTGTTACGACTGATGTTGTCACAACGGGGAAGGGTCGTTCGTCTTGAGGGTGTGTTTGAAAACAAGAGCCCTCAATCGCCGGGCGGCTGAGACCTTAAATTTTCAAGTCTGGAGAAAATTCAATGAATCCCCGCATCGACTTCCTCAAGGTCAACCCCAAAGCCCTGCAACCAATGTTCGGGCTGGGCGCATACCTGGAAAGCTGCGGACTCGACCTCGGCCTGCTGCATCTCATCAAGGTGCGCGCCTCGCAGATCAACGGCTGCGCCTACTGCATCGACATGCACACG
>JBDTUL010000677.1:0-3532 GCA_040007735.1 Gammaproteobacteria bacterium
GCCGTCGTACCCGCAGCGCGTGCATTGCGTTTGCGGGAGCAGGGTGTCGATGGCTGCGGCGGAGATTGCGCTCACTGCACTGCTTACGTTACTCGCATGCCCGGTACGGCGCCGCTGTCGGGTTCGAGCAGGTATACGCCTGGGCCTTGGTCGCCGCTTGCCGCCAGCACCATTCCCTGGGAGAGGCCGAACTTCATTTTGCGGGGGGCGAGGTTGGCTACTACGACTGTTAGCCGGCCCTTAAGCTTTTCGGGGTCGTAGGCGGATTTGATGCCGGAAAATACTGTGCGGGTTTCTGTGCCGAGGTCGAGGGTTAGTTTCAGGAGTTTGTCGGCGCCTTCGACGTGCTCGGCGTTGATGATTTTTGCGATTCGGAGGTCGACTTTTTTGAAGTCGTCGATGGAGATGGGGGTGTCTGCAGTTGGGGCTGGCGGTGCGCCGGGTAAAGCTGAGGAGGGTTTGCTCGAGGCATGGGTGCCGGCATCAGGAGAGGGCCTCGTGGTCGCGCCGCCGCCTGCGCCAGAACTTGCACTTGCGCCAGGACTTGCACCGGCACCGGCGCCAGAACCTGTTGCAGCAGCTCCAGCGGCGGCGGAGCCTCCGCCCACACCAGTGGTCTTTGAATCACCCGCAGTCACCGTGCCATTCTCCTTCAAGCCTTCGAATAGCGCCTCGAGCTGTTTGGGCTCCGCGCGCGTCATCAGATGTTTGTATAAGTTGATCTTGTGGTCGAGCAGCAGCGTGCCGGCATCGCTCCACTTCAGGGGTTCGATGCGGAGGAACTCTTCCACCTCCTGCGCTACGCGCGGCATTACCGGCTTCAGGTATAGGGTGAGCAGCCGGAACACGTTGAGGGCAACTGTGCAAACCTCATGAAGCTGCCGGTCATTCTTCCGATCCTTCGCCAGATCCCACGGCGCATGTTGCGCGATGTAGGCGTTCGAGACGTCTGCCGCCGTCATGACCTCGCGCAGCGCTTTGCCAAACTCCCGCTCCTCGTAATACGAGGCGATGCGTGGCGCGGCCGCTTGCAGGTCGCGCAACAACGGGCTGTCGAGCGGCCCCGCGCACAGCTTGCCCTCGAAGTGCCTGTTCACGAACCCCGCCGTGCGGCTGGCGATGTTCACATACTTGCCGACGAGATCGCTGTTGATGCGCGTGATGAAATCGTCCGCGCTGAAGTCGAAGTCCTCGACATTCCCATTCAGCTTGGCCGCGATGTAGTAGCGCAGCCATTCCGGATTCATGCCGACTTCGAGATAGCGCAACGGCGACAGCCCCGTGCCGCGGGACTTCGACATCTTGTCCCCGGCCATCAAAATGAACCCATGCACGTACACGTGCGCCGGCACCTTGTACGGCGGACCCGCGAATTTCAGCATCGCCGGCCAGAACAGCGTGTGAAAGTAGATGATGTCCTTGCCGATGAAGTGAATCTGCTCGACGGCTGGGTCTGCAAGGAACGTCTCGAACGTGCGCGTCTCGCCCTGCGCCCGCGCTTTACCGCTGTCGAAATAGTTCTTCAGTGAAGCGAGGTAGCCGATGGGCGCATCCAGCCACACATAGAAATATTTGCCCGGCGCATCCGGAATGGGAATGCCGAAGTACGGCGCGTCGCGCGAGATGTCCCAGTCACCGAGCTTCTGGTCGCCCTTGCCTTCGAGCCATTCCTTCGCCTTGTTCACGACCTGAGGTTGCAGCCGCCCGGGAGCGGTGAGCCACTCGCGCAGGAAGGTAACGCAGGCGGGATCGGAAAGCCGGAAGAAAAAGTGGTCCGAAGTGCGCAGCTCCGGCTTCACGCCCGACAGCGTGGAATAGGGATTGATCAGGTCCGTCGGCGCGTTGACGATGCTGCAGCTCTCGCACGCATCCGCATACTGATCTTTGGTGTGGCAGTTCGGGCACTCGCCCTTGATGTACCGGTCGGCCAGGAACATCTTCTTCACCGGATCGAAGAACTGCTCGACCGGCTTCACGTAGATGAGGCCCGCGCTTTTCAGCCGCCGATACACATCCTGCGACAGCTCGGTGTTCTCGGGCGAATGCGTGGAGTGCCAGTTGTCGAACTGGATGTGGAACCCATCCAGATATTGCTTGCGGCCCGCCGCCACACGCGCGACGAGCGCGTCCGGCGAAATGCCTTCGCTTTCCGCCTTGAGCATGATCGGGGCGCCGTGCGCATCGTCCGCCCCCATGAAATGCACGAGGTTTCCCTGCATGCGCTGGAACCGCACCCAGGTATCGGCCTGGATGTACTCCATGATGTGACCAATGTGGAACGACCCATTGGCATAGGGCAGGGCTGTAGTGACGAAGATCTGGCGCGGCATGCGCCTAGTCTACAGGGCAGGGCGCGTTTCCGGTGCGCCCGGGGCGTGCCGCGTGCAGGCGTTCAGCCCTGGTCCCGGACCGCCTCGAACTTCGACTTGTTGATGGCCTTCTTGAAGGCCTCTTTGCCCGTGATCTGGCGCGAGTCGAGCAGCTGTTGGATGGCGGTATCCATAGTGCGCATGCCGAAGGCGCCGCCCACCTGCATGGTGTTCTCGAGCTGATCGAGCTTGCCCTGGCGGATGAGGTTGGACGCCGCCGGTGTGTTCACCAGGATTTCCAGCGCAGCCACGCGGCCGGACTTGTCCGCCTTCTGCAGAAGCTGCTGCGAGACCACTCCACGGAGCGACGTGGAAAGCATGGTGCGAACGTGGCTCTGCTTGTCGGACGGGAACACGTTCACCATGCGGTCCACGGTCTGCGCGGCACCGTTGGTGTGCAAGGTGCCCATGACCAGAATGCCCATCTCGGCGGCCGTGACGGCAATGCTCATCGTCTCGAGATCTCGCAACTCGCCAACGAGGATGACGTCAGGGTCTTCGCGAAGCGCGGAATGCAGCGCGTGCGCGAAGCTCGTGCTGTGCACACCGATCTCGCGCTGGCTGATGAGGCAGCTCTTTCTCTGGTGCACGAACTCGATCGGGTCCTCGATGGTGAGGATGTGCCCCTTCACGCGATGGTTGATGTCGTCGATCATCGCCGCGAGCGTGGTGCTCTTGCCCGAGCCCGTCTTGCCCGTGACCAGGATCAGTCCGGCGTTGGTGCGGCACATGCCGCGCACCGACTCCGGCAGTTTCAATTCATCCAGCGTGAGCGCTTTCGAGGGAATCGCGCGGAACACGGCGCCCATGCCATTGAGCTGCCGCATCACATTCACGCGGAAGCGGCCGCGATCCGCCAGGGTGTACGCGAAGTCCGCGCCATCCTTCGCTTCGAACCGGTCCTGCGCCGCCTTCGGCATGATCTCGTACAGCGCATCCTTGACGAAGCTTGCTTCGAGCTTTTCCGGCTTGAGCGCGGTGAGGTCGCCGTACTGCCGGACTCGCGCCGGGTCGCCCGCGATGAAATGCAGATCCGAGCCCTTTCGTGCGAGCACATCCGTCAGGTAAACATCGATTGCGGCCATGTCTTTTCGCGCGTCTCAGGTAGACGCGGCGGCGGCGGCGGCGGCGGCAGCGGCAGCGGCAGCGGCAGCCGACGCGGC
>JBDTUL010000678.1:0-3531 GCA_040007735.1 Gammaproteobacteria bacterium
AAATCCGTGTCCGTGAGGCCGCGCGCCCCGCCGGTGCATTCCGTGACATCGTCGCCCGTCAGCTCGATGTGCACGCCGCCCAGGTGCGAACCGCACTGGCCGTGAATCTGAAACGAGAGCTCGAGCTCACGCAGAATGTTCTCGAACCGGCGCGTCTTCAGGCCGCCCGTGCTGGTCTCGGTGTTGCCATGCATGGGGTCGCAAATCCACAGCACCTGCTGACCTGTCTGGCGAACCGCCTCGATGGCCTGCGGCAGCGAACGCTCGACATTTTTCGCGCCGAAGCGCGCGATGAGCGTCAGCCGGCCCGGCTGGTTCTGCGGATTCAGCGTGACCACCAGACCCTGCAGCCAGCTCGCATCCATCGCCGCGCCGATCTTCACTGCGATCGGGTTCGATATGCCGCGGAAATATTCGACGTGAGCGCCTTCGAGCTGCGCGGTGCGCATTCCGATCCACGGCATGTGTGTCGACAGGTTGTACCAGCGCTGCTGCCGGGGGATGAACCGCGTCTGCGCCTGCTCATACGACAAGTGCAGGCCTTCATGGCTCGCATAGAACTCGGTGTGCATCGCTTCGTGCACACGACGGCCGCTGATGCCCTCGAAGAAATCCAGCGCGTCGGCGATGGAACCGGCGATGCGCTCATACGCCGCCTTGAGCGGTGAATGACTGACGAAGCCGAGATCCCAGTATTCCGGGTGATGCAGGTCGGCGAAGCCGCCATCCACGAGCGCCCGCACGAAATTGAGAGTAAGCGCGGCGCGCTCGTAGCCGCGTAACAGCAGTTCCGGATCCGGCTCGCGAGCGGCAAGCGTGAACTCCGGACGATTCACCAGATCTCCGCGGTAGCTCGGCAGCGTGACACCGTCTTTCGTCTCGGTATCCGCCGAGCGCGGCTTGGCGTACTGCCCGGCCATGCGCCCGACGCGAATGATCGGCTTCTTGAGACCGTGCAACAGCACGAGACTCATCTGCAGCAGGATCTTCAGCTTCTTCGCGATCTGGTCGGACTCGCAGTCCTGATAAGTCTCGGCGCAATCCCCACCTTGAAGGAGAAACGCGTGGCCGAGCTGTGCGGCCGCGAGCCGCTCGCGGAGCGCGTCGATTTCCCAGGACACCACGATAGGCGGCAAACGTGAAAGCTGAGCGACAACGTGCTCGAGCGCTGCTGGGTTAGCGTACTTCGGCTGCTGCTGTGTGGGTTTCGCCTGCCAGCCGGCCGGATGCCAGGAAGTTGTTACGGGTGAGCGCATAGGCGGCGGATGCTACACAGCCCTCTCAGGCGCGGCAAAGGCGTTGACTGTCTAGCAGCCTGTCGGACTTACGTTGCCGGCCCGGGCGTAGCTACGCGCATAGGCAGGCGGCAAAAACCGCGCTTTTTTGCCCGGGGCGCGCAGCCGCCGGAAACGAGCTGATGTCCGAAAAAAGCGCCGCAGGCGACTTTTTTCCAATAGACCTAGCGGCCCGGTAGCGCGAGTGAAATTCGCGCGCCGCCTAATTCGGAGCGGTCGAGCGCAAGCGACCCGCCATACAGATCGACCGTATCCCGGACCATCGCAAGGCCCAGACCGTGCCCTGGAACATTCTCGTCGGCGCGCACACCGCGCTCGAGTACCCGGGCCCGGTCGCCTTCGGAGATGCCCGGCCCGTCATCCTCGACGACAATCCTCAGCCGCTGCCGGGGCACGGCATCGGGATTCGAAAGGATCGTCACCCGCACCTGGCTCGCGCACCACTTGCACGCGTTATCGATGAGATTGCCCAGCAACTCCATGAGATCGCCGCGGTCACCCACGAACTGCGCGTTCGGCTCGACGCTGAGAGAGATCGACAGATCCTTGCGCGCATAAACTTTGAGCAGCGTCGAGCGCAACTCGGTGACGAGCGGCTCGACGTCGAGCGGTGCCTGCCCCAGCAGCGCGCCGCCGGATGCTGCACGCTTGAGTTGATGCTCGATGATCGCAGACATGCGATCGATTTCCCCACCCAGCAGCCCAGCGGACTGTGACCCACATGTCGGCAGCGTCGTACGCATGACCGCCAGCGGCGTCTTCAGACTATGAGCCAGGTTGCCGAGCGTGTCTCGATAGCGCGTCATTCGATTGCGCTCGCCGACGAGCAGTGTGTTGAGATTGGTGGCGACGCCGCTCAGCTCGCGCGGATAGCCATCTCCAAGGGATTCGCGCGCGCCCTCTTCCACAGCGTTGATTTCACGCTCGAGCCGTCGCACCGGAGCAAGCACCCAGCGAAGCAAGCCACCGAGTGTTGCAAGCAAGGCCAGCGCCAGCCCGACGAACCAGCCGAATAGCCGACGCCGAAAACTCCACAACTGCGCGTTATAAGGCGCCAGGGTCGCCGCGACACTGAAGGTAAGATTACGGCGCACGCGCTGCTCGTCGCGGAAGGAGATGCCGCGACTCGCGATCGCAAGATCCTCATCGCGAGACCGCACGTAGCGAAAGGCTTTTTCGCCGGTCTTGAGCATCGGGCCGAAGTCGATCTCCGTGCCGGCGGTGGATGGCGACACCCACCTCGGCACTTTGGGGCGCGCAGACTGTATTTCCGCATACCTGCCCGATCCAGGTGTCGCGAGACGAGTCTCCAGATCGCGCGGGAGCGGTGCGAATACTCCGTTGGGCTGCGGTTCGGCGGATGCGACCAGCGCCACGATCTGCGCATCCAACAAGTCCTGCAGCGAGTGCTCCGCGACGTCGCGAAAGCTGGCATCGAGAACCACGATCGTCACGCCGAAAAAAGCGACGAGCGACGCTGAGACCGAGAGCAGCAGCCGCCGGCTGAGGGAATGCACGGCGCGGCGTCAGGCCGAGCTGCGCGCGATGGCGAAGCGATATCCCCGGCCGCGCAGGGTTTCGATGGGCTTCAGCTGATCCTCGGGATCCATCTTCCGGCGCAGGCGCCCGATGAACACTTCGATGACGTTGCTGTCGCGCTCGAAGTCTTCGTCGTACAACCGCTCGGTCAGCTCGGTTTTCGAGATCACCTGTCCGGCGCGCAGCATGAGGTGCTCGAGAATGCGGTACTCGAAGGTGGTGAGATCGATGGGCGCGCCGTTGACGGTGACAGTCTGCTTGCGCGTGTCCAGCACGATGGGGCCGCACACTAGTTCCGGTGTTGCCCAGCCTCCCGCGCGCCGCATGAGCGCCTGCACGCGCGCCAGCACTTCTTCGAAGTGGAAAGGCTTGGTGACATAGTCGTCGGCGCCGGCCTCGAGGCCCTCGACCTTGTCCTGCCAGCGATCGCGAGCCGTCAGCACGAGGATGGGAAAGGTGCGCTTCCCGGCGCGCAGGCGCCGGATGACTTCCAGGCCGGACAGCTTCGGCAGGCCCAGGTCCACGATGGCGACATCGAGTGGATATTCGAGGCCGGCAAACAGGCCGTCCTCACCATCCGCCGCGACATCCACCGTGAAACCGGCTGTTACGAGCTGCGTTTTCAGCCCCTCGCGGATGGTGGCTTCATCTTCGACAACGAGAATGCGCATGGCCGATGCCCTCGCTAGAGAATCGC
>JBDTUL010000679.1:0-3512 GCA_040007735.1 Gammaproteobacteria bacterium
GGCAGCGGCAGTGGCTGCAGGGCGCAGTGTTGCAGGAACACTTGCAGTACTGGAAGCAGGCGCTTCTGGGGGCGCCCCCGCATCTGCAATTGCCAATGGATCGTCCCAGGCCGCCGATGGAGAGTTTCAAAGGAGCGATGCTCTCGTTCGAGCTACCCGCATCGTTGTTGAGGGTACTGAAGGAGCTAGGACGCAGTGAGGAAGCCACGCTTTTCATGGTGTCGCTGGCGGCGTATCAGGTGCTCCTGTCGCGCTGGAGCGGACAGCAGGAAGTGGTCGTGGGCTCGCCCATTGCAGGCCGCCGGAATCGCGAAGTTGAAGGACTGATTGGTTTCTTCGTCAACACGCTGGCTCTCCGTACAGAAGTTTCTGGCGACCTGACGTTTCGCCAATTGCTTGCGCGGGTGAAGGAGCTGACGCTATCAGCCTATGCCCATCAAGATCTGCCGTTCGAGGCGCTGGTGGCGGAGCTACGTCCCGAGCGAAATCTCACGCGCCAGCCCATCTTCCAGGTGCTGCTGGTACTCGAGAATTTTCCGCAGGCGCAACTCGAACTGCCGGCGATCACGTGGACCTGGATCGACCCCGGGCGCGAAACGGCGCATTTCGATCTAACCCTGTACCTGCACGAAGTCGGCGATAGACTCGAAGGGTCGTTCGAGTACGCCACCGATTTGTTCGATGTCGAAACAATTCGACGCATGTCCACGCATCTTCGGATCCTGCTCGAGGCGATCGCGGTAAACCCAGACTGCCCGGTGCTCCAGCTGCCCCTGCTCGACGACATGGAAAGGCGGCAACTCGCACAGTGGAATTCAACGGCAGCGCCATATCCGCACGAACTCTGTGTGCATGAGTTGTTCGCCGAGCAGGCGGCACTCACGCCCGGCGCGACGGCTGTGGTGTTCGGCCCGCATTCGATCAGTTACGCCGGGCTCGATCGCAAGGCAAATCGGCTAGCGCGAGTTCTGAGGAGCCTGGGAGTCGGTGCTGATCGGCTGGTGGCTGTCTGTATCGAGCGTAGTGTGGAAATGGTTGTTGGCCTGCTGGGGGTTCTCAAGGCGGGCGGCGCATATTTGCCCCTCGACCCGAGCTATCCCCCCGAGAGGCTGCAGCAGATGCTGGATGATGCTGCCCCTCAGATAGTGTTGACGCAGGATAAGTTGAAAGGACTGCTGCCTGTCACACCGGCAACGGTGATCTCACTCGACCCGGTGCTGAAAGACTTGGCAGGAGATGCCGACGAACCTCTCGCCAGCGCCAATGTCGGAGCGACCGCAGAGAGCCTGGTCTACCTCATCTACACATCCGGCTCGACGGGGCGACCCAAGGGAACCGGAATGCCTCACCGCGCGATGACGAATCTGATCCAGTGGCACCGCCAGAATCTTCCGTTGCGCTCTGAGCAGCGCGTGTTGCAGTTCGCAGCACTCAGTTTCGACGTCGCGTTTCAGGAAATCTTCACTACGCTCTGTACCGGCGGCACGCTCGTGTTACTCGATGAATGGGTGCGGCGGGATGCCCGAGCGCTGGCGGGGCTCCTGCGTGATAGTGCCATCAGCCGGCTATTCGTGCCGCCGCTGGTGCTGCAAAATCTGGCAGAGCTCTTTTTCGCATCAGGCGACGCCGTGCCCCCCAGCATGCAGGATGTGATAACGGCAGGCGAGCAGCTGCGGATTAGCGCGGAGATCGTGTCCCTGTTCGAACGGCTCGCGGGCTGTCGTCTGCATAATCACTATGGCCCCACAGAAACCCATGTCGTTACCGCCCTGACACTGGCGGGGAACCCGGGCGCATGGCCCGCGCTTCCGTCGATCGGGCGGCCTATCGCGAATTCGCAGATCCACATTC
This sequence comes from Gammaproteobacteria bacterium, assembly GCA_040007735.1. Taxonomy (GTDB): domain Bacteria; phylum Pseudomonadota; class Gammaproteobacteria; order Steroidobacterales; family Steroidobacteraceae; genus JADGHX01. The sequence continues at coordinate 1,852 of JBDTUL010000679.1, forward strand.
TGGATGGGAACAGGCAGATCGTGCCGATCGGTCTGTCGGGTGAGATATTCGTTGGCGGAGCGGGCGTGGCCCGCGGCTACTTCCGCCGTCCAGAGCAGACCGCGCAGCGCTTCATCGACGACTCGTTCAGCGACATATCAGGCGCAAAGCTCTATCGCACAGGAGACGTGGGTCGGTGGCGAGCGGATGGAACGATCGAGTACCTCGGCCGCAACGACGATCAAGTGAAGATCCGTGGCTATCGCATCGAGCTGGGTGAGATCGAAGTGCAGCTTGCCCGGCATGAGCACGTGAAGGAAGCGGCGGTGGTCGCGCGCGAGGACATTCCGGGCGAGAAGCGCCTGGTGGCCTACGTCACGCAGCGTGACGAGATTCGCCCCAGCGCGGATGCATTGCGTGCTCACCTGAAGACGGCATTGCCGGAGTACATGGTGCCGAGCGCAATCGTGTTTCTGGAACGCCTTCCGCTCTCGCCGAATGGAAAGCTCGATCGCCGGGCATTGCCGACACCTGAGCCGGGCGCCTTCTCGCTCCGACAATACGAGGCGCCGCATGGGGAGGTGGAGGAGGGTATCGCACGAATCTGGCAGGAGTTGCTCCGCCTCGATCGAATTGGCCGGCAGGATAACTTCTTCGAGCTGGGTGGGCATTCGCTGCATGCGATGAAGCTGATTGCGAAGATTGAACAGCGATTCGCGGCGCGACTGTCGGCCATTGCAGTGTTCCAGCATCCCACGGTTCGGCAGATGGCAGAAGCCGTGCAGCGGCTGCGGTCGGTTGGCGGAGAGCTGCGCGACCGCGAAGACAAGGGGACCGAGCAGGGCCTGCACCATGCACCGCTTGCCTTCTCGCAACGGGCGCACTGGCACTGGTATCAGCTCGGCTTGCGACCGGCGATACGCCAGATTGCTTGCGCCACGCGGCTGTTCGGCCCGCTGAAGATCGAGGTGCTGCAAGCGAGCATAAGTGAGGTTGTTCGCCGGCACGATGCGCTGCGCACTCGAATAACCGCGATCGGCGGAACCCTTGTCCAGGAAGTGTTGCGGCCGGAGAAGTGGGCGCTGGAGGTTGGCGACCTGACGGCGCTGCCTGCGAGCGGACGCGACTCCGAGCTGCGACGCCTGATCGATGAGCAGATTCTCCAGCCCATCGACCTTTCCTCCGGACCGCTCTTCGAGGCGCGTCTGTTCAAGCTGGGTGACGACGAGCACACGCTCGTCGTCACTTTGGAGCACACGATCTCAGACTGGTCCTCCCTGAAAATTCTGCTACGCGAGGTATTCACGGCTTACAGGCAGGCATCTAGCGATCGTGCGGTTGACCTGCCGCCGGTTGCCCTTCAGTTCACCGACTACGCCGTTCGTCAACAGAGCACTATGAATTCCTGGGCCGAACAGCACGAGCGATACTGGAACGAACACCTGTCGGGCTGTGGACGCATGCGTTTCCCGGTAGATGAGAGCGCACCGTCGATTGCGCCGAAGGGCTGGGAAACGTCGCGCGTGCGAATCGGGAAAAATCTGCAAGCGCGCCTGCAGGAATGGTGCCGCGAAAGAAGGACCACGCTCGTCCTGTGCATTTTTACCGTGTACGTATCGCTCGTTCTGCGCTGGTGTGACGCGGAGGAGTCGGTCTTTCAGTATCAATCAGACGGCCGGGTC
>JBDTUL010000680.1:0-3508 GCA_040007735.1 Gammaproteobacteria bacterium
ACTGCGGACCAGTGACAGACCTCGAGGCCAAGCTCGCGTCGTCGCACCTGCAAGCCAACGTCGAGTGTGTGATAGTAGCTGACGTAGTCCGTGATCGCCGGCAGAAGATCGGGGTGACACTCGCCGAGCGGCTCGTCTGCACATGGGAGCATCCCCGCAGACCGGTCTGCACCGATCAGGCGCTCCACCGAAACCCGGGAGGCAGTGCGCCATGCCGCGATGCTTTCGAACTCAAGTGGTGAAACGAGCGTCGTGAAGGCGGCCTCGATCTGTGCCAGGTCCGACAATGACAGCGTAATCGACACGACTCACCTCGCAGAGTGGACGATCGCGTGCTAAATGCGAGCGTCGATGTGTGCTCTGCAATCGTCGTAGCGTGAACGACGACGCGGTCGACGCATTCAAGGACACAACCGCGGCAGCACCCAAACAATGAAATCTCCACGGGCGCGACGCAAGCAGGAGGCTGGCAATTCCATCGCGGTACCGCGGTTGATGCAACCGCAAAATAGGGCACAACTCCCCATGTGCATCGAGACAAACATCCGTAAGCTCGGCCTCGTCAAACTCGGCATCGTCCACGCCGCGGCGTCACGCGTCCCGTTTGCTCTGCAAGAGACTGATCGCAAAAGCACGCGACAGTACGAGTGCGCAATGCTCCCGGCGTAACGGTTAAATCTCCTTCGAGAGGTGACCTTTCATGAATCGGAACTGCCTCGCGCGCGTTATTCCTCTATTCCTCGTCGCGATCGCCCTCGGGTGTGGTGAATCGAGCGGAGCGCTTCCGACCGCGGACGTGTCGCCTCCGTCAGGGGCTGCCACGCCGTCAAGGAGCGCATGCGCCACCGCGCTCACGCCAACGTATCAGGTACTCTTCGCGAACTCGCCATCGCTCGCGGGTAGTGTCAAGTCCGCGAACTCAAATACACCCTCGACGATTGAGTTCGTGAACGCCACCTGCGAAACGCTGAGCGTGTACTGGCTCGATTTCAACGGCGCGGCAGTCCTCTATGCGACGCTGCCTGCCGGAGGCGTAAACGTTCAGCCTACGTACGTGACGCATCCCTGGCTCGTTGTCGGGAGCATCAGCGGTCCAATCGCAGTCTACTTCCCACTCGAGGACGCCGCGGGTTCACCCGGGACTGCCTATGTCGCCGGTTCCAATCTTCGTAGACCGATTTTGCCGCCTGGGGGTGGTCGCCCGATTTACATCCCCTGTCGCGAGGAGCGCTGCGCCACCAGCGGCGGCGTGCGGGGCTAGTCCTGTGCACACCGATCCCTTCCAGAACGACAGTCAACATCAGTGGGGCAACAACTTCGCGGGTTATGCCAGACCCCTGAGATCACAATCGACATGTATCGACACGACCAATTGCTTCTTGCGGCCCCCGGTGCGATCGCGCCCCGGGGTTGCGTCGTTTCCTTGCGGCCCAAGTCAATGACTCGCACCCCAAGCCGTGCAGCTGGGGGGCGACATGCTCAATGCACCGCCCCAGTCAGCATATTTCTCCCGCCGACCACTACTGCACGTTGACACAGATGACGTAGAGCGAGGCGGCATCGCTACCACCCGTAGGATTGGCAATGCGCCAATACCAGCCAGGGCCGCCATCGATTGGGGTATTCCAGAGCACCTGGAGGTTGCCCCCCTCATCTCGATATCCGCCTCCCGTCGCCACTTTCCCGGGTGGACAGTAAATCCCATGGTTGAGCGTCGTTCCCGCGGCCACCTCGACATAGACCTCCTGAATGACCTGATAGCCGGAAGCGCCAGCTGTCCCCTGTGGTCCAGCGGGACCAACGTCTCCCTTCGGACCAGCCGGCCCCATGTCACCCTTCGTACCCTGAAGTCCGGTTGCGCCTACTGACCCCTCCGCCCCTTGCAGTCCCTGCGGTCCAGTCTGGTTCCAGATGAATGCCTGGTCCTTTGCGGTGGCACACCCGCTGGCATTTCTTCTGCTTGGCGGGAAACCTCCTGGCGCAGGATACATAACGTCGTCGATCCGGTAGACGGTCCCCGTTTTGTCCCCGGCATAACAGGCTTTGTAAACTGGCGTGGTCGTAGCCTGGGCCGAGATAGCGGAATGAAAGAGCAGCCCTGATCCTGCTGCGAGAACAATGCAGAGACGGCTAATCATGCGACACCTCAGCGGTTGCGGTGGAGTCGATCAGTGCCTCGGCCAATCCAATGGACAAACGAAGCGCGCTTATGTTTGCGGCATGAGCGCCGCCCTTTTCGAGCAGGACTCTGGCACTCCTCAGCGCGGATCGCGCGGCGACATCATTCCCGGCCGCATACGCCGAGGAGAACTCCTTCAGGCGTGTGCGCAGTTCGGTGGCACGCGTTTCATCGGAAAAGCTCGGCAGCAGTCGACTGGCTGCATCCTCGAACATTTCAGGAACGACGCGGGAGCGTGAAGCGACAACCGTCATCTGCACGAGTGCGCCGTACTGTGGCGCAGTCGGATTCTGTCCCTCGCACGCGAACACGCCAACTAAGGCGAGTGCGAGGAGGAAGAATGGGCCCGGAGAACGAACTCGTTTCATCTGGGAGATCATAAGCAGTAGCCTGGATGAGAGTGGGTTGCATCCCGAGCCTGCAGTCATCACCTCTCGTGCGGCGTACTCTCGAAGAACGGAGTCGACATCAATCTCGAGAATCGGGTCCACCTCGAGGTGTATCTCAACAGATTCCGAGGCGCCGTAGCGGGAGAATGAATCACCTTTGCGTGACGCCAGTATGGGTGTTTCGGGTCGGATGTATATAGGTCGTTTCGGCCTATCTTTTTCACAGCTCGCGTTCCGACGCGTAACCGTCGCCATCTCGGCGAGCCGCGAATTGAGCCAACGGTGCCTGCCATAGATCTTCTCTCGCCGCTTGATCTCGCATGGCGTCTGGGCCGCGTCATAAGTCCGAGGGATTGCCCGACCTGCGCAGTTCGACTTCGCGTTTCACTCGACTGCCCAGAATTCTGAGCGCTCCACAATTCGCCCGCCCTGCGCAGCCTTACACACCGTTGCAGCAGATGAAGCAACGCTACATACGGTGAGCATTGAAGCATCACGAGAGCGGCTTCGCAGCTGAACGCCAAGGTCGTTGGGCGGACTTCCATTGCAAGCCTCCCAAGGCGGGCGATCCTGGCGACGTTACCGTGAATGCGGTTTTCGCAGCCACATCCGAGCACTTTGCGCCAAGCACTTCTCCATACCTGATCAACTATCGCGTGACCAACCGCGCGTGCGGTTCTCGAGGCGCTTCGGTCCGCGGGCGGCGCGGTGGACGATACAATCGACCAGTCGGAAACAGAGTCGATTCGGGTGGGTCATGGATGCCGAGGGCAACCGCGTCGAGCTTTGGGAGCCCCTGTCAACTGCATCAGAGTGAATTTCGGTATGCGTCGCTGTTCAGCGGCACACCTTTTCCCCGACGGTTGTACGGCGAGAACCTTCACAAGCGGAGCGTTCCATTAACATCAACAGCGTGGTGGAGAAGGCGTACGAAGACGAG
>JBDTUL010000681.1:0-3499 GCA_040007735.1 Gammaproteobacteria bacterium
CCAATCTCGCCGGCACATGAACAGCAACAGGCAGGAAATAAAGCTGGTGATTACGCTGTTTACACGATGACGGCCGCTCCGATCCCCGCCGTTGCCGCGGGTCCCGCGTCGTTTCTCGGTGTGGACGTACCGGTGACCGGACCGTCGTCGGGTACGCCGCTACGCGTAGTCAACGATTTCCTGTTCTGGGGCGAATCGTGGATTACCATCCCCCGGAGCCGCGCTGGTGATCGTGGTGTTGGCGATCAACCTGCTCGGAGTTTGGCTGCGTGATGCGCTCAATCCGCGTTTGCGCTGAAGAATAAACTGTCGCCGAGGCCGCACACTCGCGGGCTCGACCGGAAACGTCCGTTCTCACTGAGAGGTGCATGATGAAACTGCGCATATTGGTTCTTGCCACCCTTGTACTGCCTACCGCCGGTTGCCAGACGTGGGGACCGACCTGGAGCGAACTCTCCGGTCGACGCTATTCGACGGGAGAGATCTATCAGTACCGCCGGCCGGCGATCATCGAGCAGGTGGATGGGCAGGGCTCGTTTGCGCAATATCCGATCAAGCTCGAACCCGGCGTTCACCAGATCACGATCCAGGGGCCGACGCGGCGGGCGGGAGGAGGCTTCCTGAAGACGCTGTCGATCGACATGGCCCCGTGCAGGATCTACTACGTCAACGCGCAGTTCAAGAACAACATCGAACCCGAGTACGAGCCGGTCATCGACTACGTCGATTCGATCGCCGGGTGCACGGTGCCGGTCAAGAAGTAGCTGCGCCGGCGGCTCCGCGCGCCCGGGGGGTCCGCTGAGCACGCTGCACCGGTCCCGGTGCTGGTGGTGCATGGGCTCGACATTGAGTCGCCGTCACCGAATGTGCTGCGGTTCGGGTTGCCGAATGCGGCGGTTCAAGGCGGCGGATCGGCTATAATTTCACGCTCGGCCGGACTGCCCGAACTCCTGGCGCCATAGTCGTACATGAGTGGTACATGAGCGGCGCCAGAGTGGCACATGAGCGGCCGGTAGTGCAGGGCACGCTCGCCGCCCCTCCCGTTTTCACCCACGTCAGCGAACGCAAAGCCCTTCGTGCGCCTCACCCAGATCAAACTCTCCGGGTTCAAATCCTTTGTCGATCCGACCACGATCGGAACGCCCGGCCAGCTGGTAGGCATCGTGGGCCCGAACGGCTGCGGCAAATCCAACGTCATCGACGCTGTGCGGTGGGTGCTGGGCGAGTCGAAGGCCTCGGCGCTGCGCGGCGAATCGATGCAGGACGTGATCTTCAACGGTGCCGGCGAGCGCAAGCCCGTGGGCCGCGCGTCGGTCGAACTCGCGTTCGACAACAGCCAGGGCCGCATCGGTGGCCAGTGGGGCCAGTACGCAGAGCTGTCGATCAAGCGGGTGCTGACGCGCGACGGCGATTCGTCGTACTACATCAACAACATCCCGGTGCGCCGGCGCGATATCCACGATCTCTTTCTTGGCACCGGACTCGGCCCGCGCGCCTACGCCATCATCGAGCAGGGGATGATTTCGCGGATCATCGAGGCTAAACCCGAAGAACTGCGGATTTTCCTCGAGGAGGCCGCCGGGGTTTCCAAGTACAAGGAACGGCGCAAGGAAACGGAAAGCCGGATCGCCGACACCCGCAAGAACCTCGCCCGCGTCGAAGACATCCGGATTGAACTCGGCAGCCAGCTCGGCAAACTCGAAGCGCAGGCCAAGGTCGCCACCGAATACCGCGACTTCGAAGGCCGGCTGAAGCAGACGCAGCAGATGTGGTGGTTTTCCAAGCAGCAGGATGCCGCGCGCGCGCGCGAACGGCAGAGCACTGAAATCGCCACGCTGACCGTCGCGTTCGAAGGCTTGCAGGCCGACGTCCGCGCCAGCGAATCGCGGATGGAAATGCTCCGCGCGAGTCACTACGCTGCCGGCGACGCGCTGCATGACAAGCAGGGCGAATTCTATGCGACCAATGCCGAGGTCACGCGCCTAGAGCAACAACTCTCGTTTGCGCGCGAGAGCGAGACCCGGCTGTCGCAGCAGGTGGCGCAGCTGACCGAGTTGCTCGCCGGGCTTGGCGCCCAGGAGATCGCGCTGGCCACCGACCGCAAGGCAGCGGAGGAGGTGCTCGAAACCGCATTGACCGCGCGCGAGGGCGCGGCGGCGGAGGAACAGGCTGCCGCCGCGGCGATCGCGGCGCTGGACGCCGCCGTGCGCGAAGCAGCCAGCGCCACCGCCGCGTTGCAGCAGCAGATCGGCTTGATCGAACAGGCGATTCGCGTCGCCGAGACGAAACGCGAAAACGGCAATCGGGCTCTTGCCCAGCTCGCGCAGCGGCGGACGCGATTGGAAAGCGAGTTGCAGGCGCTGGCGCCGCCGGTCACCGAGCAGGTTCGCGAGGTCGAGGCGCAACTGGCGGACGAGACCGCCGAGCTTGCGAGCAAGGAGGCCGCGCTCAACGCCTTGCGCGAGCGGGTGCAGGCGCTGCAGGAAACGGCGCGGGAGGCCAACGACAGCGCGCAGCAAGCGGGTCGCAGGCACGGCGAACTCGAGGCCCGGGCGCAGGCGCTCGCCGCGCTGCAGGCGAAGATCGGCCAGAGCAAGGACAATGCTGCGTGGCTCGAGCAAAGGGGCCTCACCCGCGCGCATCGGTTCTGGCAGGGCCTTGATATCGAGCCCGGCTGGGAAGACGCACTCGAAGGCGTGCTGCGCGAGCGATTGAACGCCGTCGAAGTCGAACGCCTCGACGCCGCCGAGTCGTGGCTGGACGGCGGCGCGGCACCCCCGGGACGATTGGCCATCTATGCGCAGCAGCGTGGCGAACCGCCTGACGCGAACGGCGGCAGTGGCGACACGCTGCTGTCGAAGGTGCGTTCCGCGCGTCCCGAAATTGCGCGTCTGCTCGCCGACTGGCTGCGCGGCGTACGCTGCCGCGCCGACGCCGCAGACGCGATCAGAAACCGCGGCGAGCTGCGCGTGGGCGAGGCCTTCGTGACGCCGCAGGGGCATCTGGTGAGCGCGCAGGCGATCGGGTTTTTTGCCCCGGATAACGAATTGCACGGCGTGCTCGCGCGACAACGGGAACTGGCCGAGCTTGGCCATGCCATCGCCACCGCGACCGAGACTGCCCGCGCGGAGCGGAGCGCTCTGGCGGCGGTCGAAGGCGAACTCGACACCACGCAACAGACCTATCACGCCGAGAGCCTCGCCTTCGGCTCGCAGCAACGCCGTTGTCACGATCTCGAACTCGAATTGATGCAATTGCAGCAGGCGAGCGAAGCGGCGGAACGACGCCGCGGGCAGATCACGCTGGAACTCGCCGACCTGTCGGTCCAGGAAGGCACCGAGCGGCAGCAAGAGAGTGTCGTGTCGGCCGAGCTCGCGGATGCGCAGTCCCACCTCCATGACGAAACCGGCCGGCGGGAAACCGCGCGGCAGGCACAGAACGAAACCGACGTGACGCTCGCACGCGGCCGGGAGCGGGTACGCGTGGCCGAACGCGCCGC
>JBDTUL010000682.1:0-3496 GCA_040007735.1 Gammaproteobacteria bacterium
CTCAGGAGCGCAAGGCATACGACCAGACCCGTCTCCAGATGCGTGATGACGGCAATGGGATGACCGACATCAAGGCCAAGGTTCCGGCCGCCCAGGGTGACATCTTGCGGACTGTCCTCGAGGGGCTCTCCGCACCGCGGCGCATGCACCTGCTCGACTCCGAGTCGCTCGGTGGGCACGGCGACGCGGCCGAGGGACACCCCGATCACGCCGGCCGGATCGGCCGCGCGCTGCTCGAGCTCATCGAGCACCTCCCCAAGGACGCGCTCCCGCAGGCCGGCGGACTCGCAGCAACCATGACAGTCGCTGTCGACCTGAGTGTGCTGCGCGATGCGATCGGCCGCGCCACGCTCGCGCCTGGCGGCGAGATGTCAGCCAGCCAGGCCCGCCGATTCGCCTGCAACGCCGAGCTCATCCCGATCGTCATGGACGGCACCTCCCGAGTCATCGACATGAGCATGGCCAAGCGCCTGCACGACCGCTACCAGCGCGTCATCCTCGGTCGGCGCGACGGCGGATGCTGCTGGAAGAGTTGCGATCGGCCGCCGGCCTGGTGCGAAGCGCACCACTTGGTGCCCTACGACAAGAGCGGCCCGACCACCGTCGACAATGGCGCCCTCTTCTGCTTCGTCCACCATCATCTGCTCCACGACGGCGATTGGCACGCCCGCATGGCCCCCGACGGCATCGTCGAAGTCATCCCACCTGCCCGGGTCGATCGACAACAAAGACCACTCCGGCACGCCCGCTTCACCAAGCTCCAACCCCGCGCTGCGTGACCGCTCGCGGTTGTGGGTGGGTGAACGAAGGCGGGCTTGCCCGCTGACCCGGTTGAGGCAGATCACAGTTGAACCCAGACCGGGGGCGCACGATTTGTGAGAGAGTTCCTCCGAGCTGAGGAGGCTCCCCATGACTACGCAGAGGTCCACATCGAGTTTCCGCGTCGGCGAGAAGGAGTGCGCGGTCACTCTTCGCGTTCCGGAAGGTGATGGACCGTTTCCTGCCATCCTCATGGTCCACGGATGGGGTGGCGTTCAGGACGCGTTGACACTCCCGTTCTACGAGCCTTTCGAGCAAGCGGGGTTCGCGGTCATGACGTTCGACTACGCCGGGTGGGGCAGGAGCGAAGGCACCCCCCGCAACGTCATCAACCCATGGCAGCGAGAGCGCGAGGCTGAGGGAGCCTTGGAGCACCTCCGCGCTCAGCCTGCGATTGACCCGGATCGAATCGTGCTGTGGGGGACTTCGTTCGGCGGCGGCCACGTCGTGAGAGTTGCCGCCAAACATCCCGAGCTGCTCGGCGCGATCACGCAAGTCCCCATGCTGGACGGCATGGCGGCAGTCAAGGCTGTTCCACCCCTTCGGATGCTCCGATTCGGCTACTCAGCCCTGGTCGACTTGGTTCGCGGGAAGAGAAACCCCTTCTATGTTCCAGTTGTCGCGCCACCGGGTGAATGGGCAAGCATGGACCGCGACGGCGCAGCAGAAGCCATGCAGAACGGACTGCAGGATCTTCTCGAAGCGGAAGGCCCCGAGGCAGCCACCTACGACAATCGCGTCGCAGCTCGCTCGCTGTTGACCATGGGCGTGTACCGCCCATTCAAGAGCTTGAAGCAGGTGAAGGTCCCGATTCTGGTTGTGGGGGCCACGCGCGACACCGTCGCACCATTCGTGGAGAAGAAGATTCGAGCCTTGAACAACTCGGACATCCAGATCGAGAAACTCGATGCGAACCATTTCGATCCCTATTTCGATCCGGCACTCTCGATCAACCTCGGCTACCAGATCGCGTTCCTGCAGGCTTTGTCGAAGACCTGAAGTAAGCGTGTTGCGAGTTTGCGCGCTTGGCTACCCGCCTCGAGCCCCCGCCCCTCCACTCCCCGTAGGCTCTCGACATGATGCGGCAGCGGTTGGCCCGGACGGTGATACGCGTGATGGGCTACAAGATGATCGGCGAGGTGCCGCAGACCGGAATTCTGGTGGGTGCACCGCATACGTCCAACTGGGACTTCGTCACGATGCTGCTGGTGATGTGGCACGACGGCGCGCATCCACGAGTGCTGGTCAAGGAGCAGCTCTTCAAGGGTCCGCTGGGCTGGCTGTTGAAAGGGCTCGGCGGGGTGCCGCTGGATCGCGAGCATGCCGGAAGCGTCGTACGTGATCTGGTGACCGAGGCCGGCACGGGCAAGCCGTTCCGGCTGATCCTTGCCGCGGAGGGCACCCGCTCGAAGGGCGAGTACTGGAAGTCCGGGTTCCTGCGGCTCTCCAAGGAGACCGGACTGCCGATCACGCTGGCGTTCTTCGACCCGCCGACCAAGACGATGGGATTCGGCCCTACCTTCCACGCGTCCGATGACGTGCGCGCCGACATGGACATCGTCCGCGCATTCTTCGCCGACAAGCACGGAATCAAGCCCAAGAACGCGACCGAGCCGCGACTCCGCGAGGAAGCCGCCTAGCTCGCGACCGGGGCCGCCGCCGGCGCCAAGGTGTCGATGACCGTGCGGGTCCACTCCAGGAGCTCGCGGTCGCGGAGCGGCTCGCCACCGATCGGAGCGGTCTTGGGCCGCGGAACCAGCGCGATCTCGGCGGCCACTTTGTACGTGCTCCGTGGATAGATCCGGGCCAATCGCATCTGAGCCGAGTCGGCGAGCTTGAGCGGCGCGAACCGGATGTTGGGGCCGGCTGAGGTCACCTCGGTCAGGCCGGCGTCGCGCACACGTACGCGCAGACGAGCGACCTCGAGCAGCACCTCGACGGCTTCGGGCGGCTCTCCGTAACGGTCGACCAGCTCGGCGCGGAGCTCGTCGACCTCGGCAAATGTGCGTACGTCTGCGAGGCGTTTGTACATCTCCAGGCGGAGCCGCTCGCTCTGGACGTAGTCGTGCGGCAGGTGCGCCTCGATCGGCAGCTCGATCTTGACTTCGCGCTCCGGCGCTGCGTCTCCGCGGAACTCCGCGACCGCCTCGCCGACCAGCCGGACATACAGATCAAATCCGACATCCGCGATGTGGCCGGACTGCTCGCCGCCGAGCAGATTGCCGGCGCCGCGGATCTCCAGATCCTTCATCGCCACGGCCATGCCGCCGCCGAGCTCGGAGTGCTGCGCGATCGTGGTGAGCCGGTCGTGCGCGGTCTCGGTCAGTGGCTTCTCAGGCGGATAGAGGAAGTATGCGTAAGCGCGCTCACGTGAACGACCGACCCGGCCGCGCAGCTGGTGCAGCTGCGAAAGGCCGAGGGTGTCGGCCCGCTCGATGATCATGGTGTTGGCGTTGGAGACGTCGAGGCCCGACTCGACGATCGTGGTGCAGACCAGCACGTCGAAGCGCTTGTCCCAGAAGTCGACCATGACCTCTTCGAGCTGGTGCTCCCCCATCTGTCCGTGAGCAGCGGCGATACGGGCTTCGGGCACGAGCTGTTTGAGGTGCGCGACGGCCTTGTCGATCGACTGCACCCGGTTGTGGATGTAGAACACCTGCCCCTCGCGCAGCAGCTC
>JBDTUL010000683.1:0-3487 GCA_040007735.1 Gammaproteobacteria bacterium
ACGAACGATGCGCAGCTCGCCATCGTCCGCGGCATCGGTTGGCATGACGGGTTCAAGCGCCATGCCACAGATGGGACACGAGCCGGGTCCGACCTGGCGGATCTGCGGGTGCATGGGGCACGTGTACATCGCGCCCGGCGCGGGATCGGATGCAGTGCTTCGTGCTTCGGGTTGGGCGGTTGCGGGTGCATGGACGCCGTGGCCACTCGCGCCGGCCGCTGACCCCACACGCACACCCTTTGCATCGACGTAGCGCTCCGGGGCATCAATGAATTTCGCGCGGCAGCCGGCCGAACAGAAAACGTAGCGATGACCCGCATGCTCCGTCACCTGGGTCGAGTTGGACGAGACAGACATCCCGCAAACCGGATCGATCTGCTTCGGATCCGTGCCGCCGGCCGAAGCGGCCGCGGACGCAGCCTTCGCGCAGCAACAACCCCTCGTCGTCTCCTTGCGAGCCTCGAGGTCATGGGAGTGGGTCATGGGGATTCACCTCCAAGGGCGTTCAGGATCGGGCAATCTGCCGCGCGGCCGTGGCCGGGGCAGGCTTCGATCAGGGTTGAGAGTCCATCACGGACGCGTTCCAGTTCGGCGATGCGCTCGTTGACGCCCGCAAGCTTCGCCTGCGCGGTACGTTTCACGCGTGCCACATCCCGCTGGGCCGACAACGCCAGCAGTTCGCGGACTTCCTTCAACGTGAACCCGAGCGCCTGAGCTCGGCGAATGAAGCGCAGCCGCGCCACTTCCAGCTCCCCGTAGCGGCGATAGCCGGAGGCGAGGCGGGCGCGAGGCGCAATGAGTCCGCTGCGTTCGTAGTACCGCACGGTGTCGATGCGAACGCCTGCGCGTTTGGCGAGGGTGCCGATGCCGATGGAGTCCATGGATCACGTCTCCCGTTCGAATGCGTGCCAGCCTAAACGATGGACCATGGTCCAGAGTCAAGCCGATTCGCAAAGGCGCCTCAGTCGGGCGAATAGAAGCTCATTAGTACGGCGGTCACACACAGGACGCCGGCGATCAAAACATATTCGGGGGTCAACGAGCTGCGGAACGCCACGGTGGCCTTCAGCTCTCCGCGGCCGACGCCAGGACCGAGGCGCCATTTGTTGAGCGCACCCATTCCCATGAGCACGGCGAAAGCGGCGAGCTTAACCAGAGGAAACCGTCAGCGACGTCTCATACATGAAGGCAATGATCCCGCATCACTCGATCGCAATCATGACCAGCAAACGAGCTCACATCCGCGATCCGCGCGTGCGCAAGCTGGCGGATGGGATCATCGAGGCTCAGGTTCGAGAAATCGCGGAGATGAAGCAGCTCATTGCGGACCTCGAGCGAAACGGAACTCCCTCGGGAGCACCCGATTTGCGTTCCTGAGACGCAGGGACCGTTAAGGCTGAGTTTCTTCTAGATGTTCGATGCCGGAGGAGCTTTTCACTTCCAGAGCGTAGAGATTGGAGCTGCGAACAGCTGCTCGCCGAAAGGTACGAGGGTGTCGTGGTCGTACAGCACCAAACCCAACACAAAGCGCTTGCCGCAGTTCGGCGAGCTTGCGCAGGCCGGAGAAGTCACTGGTTGTAACAGTTGCCGAAGCTTTTACTTCAATCCCAATGATATGACCCCGTGGATCTTCGATGACGATGTCAACTTCGTTGTCATACCGGTCTCGGAAGTGAAAGAATTCGAGCCCTTCGTCGTTCCAGCTCCGTCGCCCCCATGATGGACCGAACCGCTTACGTCGGTCTTCGCCATCATGGCGCTGCTAACCGCAGTTGTCGGGGATGACATGCCACAGATGCATGCCGCCCACAGCGGATTACCGTTGAGCGGGATGGCACCGATGTACCTGCTCATGAGCCTCTTCCATTCGGCGCCGTGGCTGAGGCGCATTCGGCCGCGGCGAAGCGCCGCACGCGACTGCTAGTGAACGATGGCTGATCCTCCAGAATCCGTGGCTTGCGGAGATTGAGATAGCAGTGGCGTGTTACTGCGGCTGCCGCTCAGTGCGGGATAGTCGCCTGCTGCAAGCTGCGATAGGCGTATTCCAGGAACTGCGACGGGTCACCCATCTCCTCGATGAGTCCCTTCAGCGGACGGTCGGCCACCACCGGCGTCACACCGACGAAGTCGACGCCCTTGTTGAACGCCACCACGTCCTCGGGGCCGAAGCCCTTGTTGAACAGGATGAACAACTGTTTGAACAAGGCCCAGTACACCTCCTTGTGTCGAACGATGTCGCTGCCAGTCAGCGGCACACCCTGCGCGCCGATCACGAGGGTATCGGGCTTCACGACGTCACTGAGAATTTCGTAAGAGCGCAGGAAGCCGTGGTAGAAGCCGCCGCCCAGCCAGTCGATCACCGGCCAGCTTCGGCCGGCCACCGAACCGCCAGCCACGATAACGTTGTGCTTCGGGAAGTGTACATACAGGTCGCCGTTGGTGTGCGCGGCCGGCAGGTAGCGGTAGTCCACCTGCTCGCCAGCGAACTGCAGCGTGCCGGTGTTGTAGGTGGTAACTGTCGGCAGCGCCTTTGGGGGCAGGGCGCCATAGGTACCAGTGTAGAGCGCCGAGGGATTCTTCCGGCCCAACGCCAGGCGCGTGACCTCATGCGAGATGATAGTGCCGCCGGCCTTGCCCACGGCCTCGTTGGAACCAGTCTGTTCCGGGTGCCAGTGCGTGTTGATCAGCGTGGCCACACGCTTGTTGCCGGTGGCCGAGGCCAACGCTTTCAACACTGCGGAGGAATGGGCCGCGAGACCGCCATCGACGAGCAGCGCGCCCTCGGCTGAGGGAAGGGCCACGACGTTGGCACCGCCACCGGTGAGCAGCGCGAGGCCATTCACGTCTCGTACTTCGATGCGGGTCTTGGCGGCGGAGGCGAGGGCGGGTAGTCCCAGCAGCGCGGCAGCCGAAAGGGCCTGCGCGCTATCGTGCAGGAAATCACGCCGGGAAATGGTCATTAAGGTCCTACCGGATCGACAGGCCAGAGGAAGGAGTCATAGACGGCGGTGGCGATGGGTGGGCCCTGTGGCGGCCAGTCCGGAGTCTTCGTCAATTCGATGTCTGCGCCCTTGCCGCGCAGAAAATCGGCCAGTGATTTGTCTGGCGGCTCTGCCATCGCTAGAAATGGCACGTAGCCGCGGCCCATGGCGTAGTCCAGCGCGGTCAGACCGTCCTCGTCCTTCACGTTGACGTCGAGGCCGAGGTCCAACAGTGCCTGGATGACCTGACGGTTACCGCCGCCGCGCACCGCGTAGTGCAGGGATGAGCCGCCGCGTGTGCGCGCCAGGAGGTGGACCTTGCCCACCAACTTCACATCCGCACCCGCATCAGCGAGCAGGCCGATGAGCTGCACCTGCGGATTCGCCCGTTTCGCGCCAGCCGGGCCACCTTCGGCCGCGCCACTCGGGGTGCCTTCGGCCTCGCCAGGCGGAGTGGCCGGCCGAGCGTTGCCAGAAAGGCCGCCGTCTCTACGGTTGCCGTTTAC
>JBDTUL010000684.1:0-3469 GCA_040007735.1 Gammaproteobacteria bacterium
AGCTGCTGAATGAGATGCTCGTGGCGCTGGCCAGCTTCGATTGCCGTCGAGCGCTTGCGCTGCTGGCCGAGTCGGTCGCCGAGTACCGGGTGGTGCACGCGGTCAGCGACTACATCTGGACCCGCAAGACCATTGCGGCGGCCACTGAAGGCGGGAAAGTGGCGGATTTCGCCGCGAAACGTCGCCACTCCGACGCTGCCGGCAAGCCCAGCCAGGGCACCCATCCTACGTAATGCGTGGGGCCGGCGGGCGCCTCCGCTGGCGGGTTCCTCACGCGTGCGCAAAATCTCTTCATCTGTCTCGCTCCTGAGACGTACTTCACGGCACGGGACTTGCGCAAATTGCGTAACTTGAGCCCTTGGGGACGTTCCCATAGGCTGTGCGGCCCCCACCTCGTCCTGCGGTAGAACTCATTTAATGCGCGTCACTATTTTCGGCTCCGGATACGTGGGCCTCGTTACGGGTGCCTGCCTCGCCGAGGCCGGCAACCATGTCATCTGTGTCGATGTGGATGCCGGCAAGATCGAGCGTCTGAACCGGGGCGAAGTCCCGATCCACGAGCCGGGTCTGGACGATGTCATCAAGCGCAACGCCCAGGCAGGTCGCCTGGAGTTCACCACGGATGCCCCGAAAGGCGTCGAACACGGCCTGTTCCAGATCATCGCCGTCGGCACCCCGCCAGACGAAGATGGCTCGGCTGACTTGCGTTACGTGCTGGCAGCCGCCCGCACCATCGCCACCTACATGAACCGGTATGCCATTGTCATCACCAAGTCGACCGTTCCGGTCGGCACGGCGGACAAGGTGCGCAACCAGCTCGCCACCACGCTCAAGGAGCGCGGCGCCAGCGTGGAGTTCGATGTGGTCTCGAACCCCGAATTCCTGAAAGAGGGTGCGGCGGTGCAGGACTTCATGAAGCCCGACCGCGTGGTCATCGGCACGGACAACCCGCGCACCACCGAGCTGATGCGTGCCCTGTACGAGCCGTTCACGCGCCAGCACGACCGCTTCATCGTCATGGACATCCGCTCCTCCGAGCTCACGAAGTACGCGGCGAACGCCATGCTCGCCACCAAGATCAGTTTCATGAACGAGCTCGCGAACATCGCCGAGCGCGTGGGCGCCGACATCGAGAAGGTGCGCGTGGGCATCGGTTCCGACCCGCGCATCGGTTACAGCTTCATCTATCCGGGCGCAGGCTACGGCGGCTCGTGTTTCCCGAAGGACGTGCAGGCGCTCATTCGTTCCTCGCGAGACGTGGGCCACCAGCCGGAAATCCTGGCAGCCGTGGAAGCCGTGAACAACCGGCAGAAAGAGCTGCTCGTCGACAAGATGCGCCGGCATTTCGACAACAAGCTGTCCGGGCGCACCATTGCGCTGTGGGGCCTCGCGTTCAAGCCGAATACCGACGACATGCGCGAGGCGCCGGCGCGAACCATCATCGACCTGCTGGCGAAGGAAGGCGCGAAAGTTCGCGCGTACGACCCGGTTGCGGGCGGCGAGGCGAGCCGCATTTACGACGGCAGCACCACGTTCAAACTTTGCAAGAGCGCGTACGAAGCGGCGGAAGGGGCCGACGCGCTCGCCATCGTCACCGAATGGCAGGAATTCCGCAGCCCGGACTTCGAGCGCCTGAAGCAGCTGCTCAAGAGCCCGCTCATTTTCGACGGCCGCAATCTGTACGACCCGGCGATGGTCGCGCGATTCGGTCTCACCTACTACGCCATCGGCCGCGGCAAGTCGCTGGCCGCGTCGTAAGACGACGGCTCGAGGTTCTCATATGCTGATTCCCGTCATCCTGTCTGGTGGCGCTGGCACGCGCCTGTGGCCGCTGTCGCGCGAGCTCTATCCCAAGCAGCTTCTGGCACTCACCAGTGAGCACACCATGCTGCAGGATACGGCGTTGCGCCTTGGTGGCCTCGAGGCCGCGGCTCCCGTCGTGGTTTGTAACGACGCGCACCGTTTTCTGGTCGCGGAGCAACTGCGCCTCATAGGCATCGAGCCGCGAGCCATCGTGCTCGAGCCGTTCGGTCGCAATACGGCCCCGGCGATCGCGCTGGCGGCCATGGCTGCATTGAAGACATCGGGAAAGGAAGACCCGATCCTGCTCGTGCTGCCTGCGGACCATGTCATTCGCGATGTCGCGGGTTTTCAGACAGCCGCCGTCACGGCGGTTGCCGCGGCGGAGCAGGGTAGTCTCGCCACCTTCGGCGTCGTGCCTCGCGCGCCTGAAACCGGCTACGGGTACATCCGGCGCGGTGAAGCGCTCGGGCCAGCGCATCGCATCGCCCAGTTCGTCGAGAAGCCGAATCTCGAGCGCGCGAAAACATTCGTCGCCTCTGGCGAGCACTACTGGAACAGCGGCATGTTCGTGTTTCGGGCGAGCCGCTACCTCGATGAGCTGAAGCGCCTGGCGCCCGCGATCCACGCCGCGTGCCTGCAGTCTTTCGAGCAGGCCAGGACGGATCTCGACTTCACTCGCGTGGATGCGAAAGCGTTCGAAGCGTGCCCGAGCGATTCCATCGACTACGCGGTCATGGAAAAAACAGCCGACGCCGTGGTCGTGCCTCTCGATGCCGGCTGGAGCGATGTGGGCTCGTGGGCCTCACTTCACGCGGCGAGCGAAGCGGACCGCAGCGGTAACGTCACGCATGGCGACGTGCTCGTCGAAGATTCCAAGAATTGCTATCTGTATTCGGAGAGCCGGCTGGTCGCCGCCGTCGGTCTCGACGATCACGTAGTCGTCGAAACGAAAGATGCCGTGCTGGTCGCGCCGAAGAGCCGCGTGCAGGACGTGAAGGCGCTGGTTGCGCAGATCAAGGGTAAAGGCCGCTACGAGCATTCGCTCCACCGCGAAGTGTTCCGGCCCTGGGGAAGTTACGACAGTCTCGAAAACGGCGCACGCTTTCAGGTGAAGCGCCTCAGCGTCAAGCCGGGCGCGCAGCTGTCACTGCAGCTGCATCATCATCGCGCCGAGCACTGGGTGGTGGTGTCGGGCACCGCGCGCATCACGCGTGGCGAGGAGACGTTCATCCTCGAAGAGAACCAGTCCACGTACATTCCCATCGGCGTGAAGCATCGCATCGAGAATCCGGGCAAGATTCCGCTGCAGGTCATCGAAGTGCAGTCGGGCTCCTATCTCGGCGAAGACGACATAGTGCGGTTCGAAGATCGCTACGGCCGCGAGGGCACGAACAAGTAAGAACGGAGCAGCCGTTCGGCGATTGCAGACAAGTGCAATCGTGATCCCGCGCCGATACAGTGCCTGCATGGAAAAAGCGGCACGACACGCTCCTTGCGTGAGCTCGGCAGCGGTCTGGATCTCAGTCTGCCTTCTGCTCGCCTCCTGCGGCGGCGGGGCCGATACGGTCGCGAATGACCCTCCAGTCACGCCACCTCCTGCCGCTCCTGCGCCGCCCGATCCACCGGTACCGGATCCACCCGCACCGGATCCACCCGCACCGGATCC
>JBDTUL010000685.1:0-3468 GCA_040007735.1 Gammaproteobacteria bacterium
CCCGGCGCGCTCGGAAAACGGCTGAATCTCGCGTCGCGCATCTGACGCGCGTTCTGCAAATGCTCTCCGGCATCAACACCGCAGTGGTGCGCATCTCGGAACGGGATGCGTTGTTGAACGAGGCCTGCCGCCTCGCTCAGCGCATCGGCGGCTACTCGTTTGCCTTCGTGACATTGGTCGAACCCGGCACACGCAGCGCGCGGCCGGTGGCGTGGGCGGGTGAAAACGTGCAGGACCTGCACGACGTGACCTTCTCTATCAGTGAGACGGCCGAGAGCGACACCAGCGTCACCGGCTACGTGCTGCGCACCGGCCAGGCCATGATCAGCGGCCAGGGGCTCGGCGGAAAGATGTTCGACGACGAGGGCGACCATCACATCCCGGAGCAGCTGCGCTCCTTCGCCTGTCTGCCGTTGACCGTGGATTCCACGACGATCGGCGCGTTGATGTTCGGTGCTGCATCGGGCGGCGCCATGGGTGAAGACGAGCTGCGCCTGCTCGAGGAAGTCGCCGCGAATCTTTCCTTCGCGCTTCAATATCTCGAGAAGCAGGATGCCGTCAGGTTCCTCTCTTATTTTGACGCGCTGACAGGGCTTGCGAAGCGACCGCTGTTCTGCGAGCGCCTGGTCCGGGTGCTCACCGACCCGAAAACTCCCACGCCGAACCCCGCGGTCGTGGTGCTCGACATCGAGCAGATGAGCGCGCTGAACGATGCATTCGGACGCCATGTGGGCGACCTGCTCCTGCAATGTGTTTCCGATCGACTGAAACGCCAGTTCGCTGACGGCGAACACGTGGCGCATCTGGGGGGAGGAACGTTTGTCGCCGTGCTCGCCAGCGAGAGTGATGCGGGCACCGACCTGAAAACCATGCAAGCGCGCCTGACCCAGATGTTTGCGGAGCCGTTCGCCCTGGAAGGCCGCACGATTCCCGTGAGTGTGAAGGCCGGCTTTTCGGTCTATCCGCAGAACGGCGAGGATGCGGACACGCTGGTGCGGAACGCAGAGGCCGCGCTGCAAGCGACCAAGGAAGGGGGCGAGAAGTTGCTTCGCCACCGGCCCGGCATGAATACCGCGCTGGCCGAGCGTCTGGCCACGGAGCATCGCCTGCGCGCCGCGCTGGGAAACAATCAGTTCGTCCTGTTCTATCAACCAAAGGTCACTATCTCGACCAACCGGGTGAGCGGGGTCGAAGCGCTGTTGCGTTGGGTCGATCCGGTGCACGGGCTGCAGGGGCCCGCGGCGTTCCTGCCCATTCTGGAATCCACCGGCCTCATCGTGGCGGTCGGCGAGTGGGCACTGTTACAAGCGGCGCGGGATTCGCAGCGCTGGGCAGCGCTTGGGTTTCCACCCGTGCGCATTGCTGTGAATGCTGCGCCTGTGCAGCTTCGTCGACGCGACTTTGCTGCGAAGGTGATCGATGCCAGCGCCGGCCTTCGCGATGATCTGGGCTGGGGCCTGGACATAGAAATCACCGAAGGCGCGTTGCTCGACGACTCGTCGTGGACGCATCGAACACTGCGGGTGCTGCGCAGCGCCGGCGTGCGCGTCGCCATCGACGATTTCGGCACCGGCTATTCGTCCCTCAGCCGCATTTCCCAGCTGCCGGTCGACACTCTCAAGATCGATCGCTCGTTCACCTCGCGCGTGCCGGAGCGGGCCGGTTGCACGCTCGTGTCGACCATCATCGGGCTGGCGCGCGCGTTCGACATGACTACGGTGGCCGAGGGCGTGGAAACCCACGTGCAGCTCGACTTCCTCGAGCGCACGGGTTGCGACGAATCGCAAGGCTACCTGCACAGCCGGCCGATTCCGGCAGCCGACTTCGAACTGCTGCTGTCGCAGAATGGGGGCCTGCTGCCTGCGCCGCCGCGGCATTCGGCCGGCCCGGCTGACTTCGCCGGCAGCGCCGAAAATCGTGGGCTGATCGCCGGGCACACCGTCGCAGACATCGGGCATACCGTCGCGAAGTAGCGGTTCCCTCCGTCCCCGCCGTTATCATACGGTCCGCCCCCATCGACGGGATCTGCAAGCATGAAGACTGGGCTCCTCGCGGTGCTCGCACTCGTTGCGACCGCCTGCACTTCCACGGGCGTGCCTGAATCCACGCCAGCCGCTGCGAATGTGCCCGCCACGGCCGTCGCGCCGCCGTCACGCAGGGCCGCCATCGGTGCGTTCGGCCTCGATCTCACCGCCGGCAGGCCGGACGTGAAGGCTGGCGACGATTTCTTCGCGCACGCCAACGGCAAGTGGCTCGACACGTACGACATACCGAACGACCGCGCGAGCTTCGGCATCTTCACCGAGCTCGATGAGATGTCGCAGCAGCGTGTGCGCGAGATCATCGAGCAGGCGGCCGCAGCGCATGCCGCGCCCGGCAGTCCTGAGCAGAAGATCGGCGACTACTATGCGAGCTTCATGGATGAAGCGGCCATCGAGAGCAACGGGCTCGCGCCGCTCCAGGAAGATCTCGACCGCATCGTCGCCGTTGCCTCGAAGAAAGAGATCGCGACGCTGTTCGGCGCACCGGGGTTCCAGTCGACGTTCGAGATCGGCCTGTCGCCGGATCTCAAGCACCCGAACGTGTACACCATCGTGCTGGGCCAGGGCGGCCTCGGCCTTCCCGACCGTGACTACTATTTGAAAGACGACCCGCAGCTCAAGGAGATTCGCGGCAAGTACGTTGCTTACATTTCCGATGTGCTGCGCCTCTGCGGAGCGGCGAACCCGGGCGGCAAAGCGCAGCGAATCATGGCGTTCGAGACTTCGGTGGCGCGCGTGAGCTGGCCGATAGAGAAACGGCGCGACGTGGCGGCCATGTACAACCCGCGCACGCTCGACCAGTTGAAGCAATACGCGCCGCAGTTCGATTGGCAGGCGTTCATGCAGGCCGGCGAACTGGGTAATCGCAAGGCGCTCATCCTCGGTGAGCTCACCGCGATTCGCGACATTGCGAAGATTTATGGCAGCACTCCGCTGGGCACGCTGAAGGACTACCTGACGTTCCATCACCTGGACAATCACGCAGCCTATCTGCCGAAACGCTTTGATGAGCGAAGGTTTGCGTTCTATGGCGCCACCATGCGGGGCCAGCCCCAGCAGCGTGAGCGCTGGAAGCGCGGCGTGGATGTGGTGAACGGCGCGCTCGGCGAGCAGGTGGCGCAGGTGTACGTCTCGAGATATTTCCCGCCGGAGTCGAAGGCGAAGATGGAAGCGCTCGTGGCGAACCTGCGGGTCTCGCTGGGCGAGCGCATCGATGCACTGCCGTGGATGACCGCGGAAACCAAACAGCGTGCGCACGAAAAGCTTGCCACGTTCGTCACCAAGATCGGCTACCCGGACAAGTGGAAGGATTACTCCGCGCTGGAAGTGAAGCGGAACGACCTCATCGGTAACGTGCGGCGTTCGGGGCTGTGGGAGTGGCATCGGCAGCTCGCGCGGCTCGATGAGCCCGTGGATCGTTCCGAGT
>JBDTUL010000686.1:0-3465 GCA_040007735.1 Gammaproteobacteria bacterium
CAAGCTTCCATACTTGTACGAAAACTTCTGACCGGCCTGATCTTGGAAGGTATTCGAATTGACCGCGTCGAACCCCAATCCGAGCTGCGTGGCCCGCTCCTTCAATGCCGCGAGATCATTGGTATTGTCCCAAGGCAGATGCAGCGAAATGGTGGGTGTCGAGCCGCCAAGCGCATGAATGACCCCGCAATCCTCAAATTTCTCAAAGATGTTGCGAGGCTCGCCCGGACCCGGAAATCGGGCAAAGCGTGTTCCGCCAGTGCCGACGCCCCAGGATGGAATCGCGACCCGAAACTCTCCAACCTTTCGCGTCACCGCATCGATGTCGACACCGCGGCGATTCAACTGCACACGCAGAGCTTCGTAATCTGATTCGAGGTCACGCGAGTGCGCCCGATTGGCGTCGGCGATGAAATTCCGGTCAATCGCCCCTACTCCTTCCACATGCGCCATGTACGCATTCCCCTCGAGTTTCGACGTCAGCGAGTAAACGCAGCCGCGTTGCCCGCATCGACGTTGATAATGTTCCCGGTCGACTTCGCAGACCGCTCGGTGGCGAAGAACGCGACAGCTTCTGCAACATCTTCGGGATACACACTGCGTTTGAGCAGGCTGCGCTCCCGATAGACCTCAGGCAAGTCCGCCGTTGTTGTGTTGTTCTGTAGAGCGCGCTGCTGAGCCCATTCCCCCTGCCAGATGCGCGACCCGCGCAGTACGGCGTCTGGATTCACGACGTTCACCCGAATGCCTGCGGGAGCGAGCTCCAGCGCGAGACAACGCGCAAGATGCAACTCCGCCGCCTTGGCCGTGCAGTAAGCAGCTGCGCCCGCAGAGGCGGCGAGTGCATTCTTCGAGCCGATGAAAATGATAGAACCGCCGATGCCCTGTGCCTTCAGCATCTGCACGCAACTGCGGCTGATCAGGAAATATCCCGTCGCGAGAATGCTGAGATTGCGATTCCACAAAGCGAGGGTCGTCTCTTCGACCGGCGCAGCCGATGCAATTCCGGCATTCGAGACGCAGATATCGATTCCACCATTCCGCCAAGCGGCCTCGAGAAACGCCGCCTGCACGGCATCCTCATCGGTGACGTCTAGACATACGCCGGCAACGGCATCGCTACCGTACGCCGCTCGCAGTTCTGACTCAGCCTGCGTGAGCGCGGAACGGTCGTTGTCACACAGGACAACTGCCGCGCCCTCCTCTATTAGTCGACGTGCCATCGCGCTACCAATTCCTCCCGCGCCGCCGGTGATCAGCGCGATTCGGCCCGTGAGCGCCTTCGGCTTGGGCATTCGCTGCAGCTTGGCTTCCTCGAGCTTCCAGTACTCGATGTCAAACGCCTCCTGTTCTGGCAGGCCGCGGTATGTCGAGACGCCCGATGCCTCGCGCATCACGTTTATCGCATTGATGTAGAACTCGGCGGCGATGCGCGCCGTCGCCTTATCCGCCGCAAAGGTGATCATGCCGACGCCGGGCACAAGATAGACCACAGCGTTGGTGTCGCGCATCGCCGGCGAATCCCGACGCTTGCAGCGGGCGTAGTACGCTTCATATTCACCGCGATAGGCGTCGATTGCGGCCGGCAGTCTTGCAATGAGATCGGCCTCCGTTTCCTTCACAGGATCAAAGGCCAATACGAGCGGGCAAATCTTGGTGCGGAGAAAGTGATCCGGGCAGGACGTGCCGAGCGCCGCAAGTCGCTCTAGCGCCTCGCTGTTTACGAACTGCAGGACGAACGGACTGTCGTCGAAATGCCCCACCTTGGGACGATCCTTGGAGATGAGCCCACGTATATGCGGCATGAGCTTGCCGGCAATCTCGCGTCGCTTTGATTCGGGAAGCGATTCAACACGCGCGCCTCCGAGCGCTCGCGGGCCCGCACTTCTTTTTGCGAGCCAAGCGATAGCCCGGTTAATGACATTGATCGTGTTTTCGTAGCACTCCCTCGAGCTATCTCCCCAGGTAAACACGCCGTGCGCTTCAAGGATTACACCCTTCGCACGCGGATTCCCCCGCACGAACTTCTGCAGTTGAACTCCCAGCGCAAATCCCGGACGGAGCCACGGGAGCCAGCCAATTTCATCGCCGTAGACTTCTTGCGTGAGTTTGCGACTATCCGCCGCGGCGGCGATCGCAATCACAGCGTCCGGATGCATGTGGTCAACATGCTTGCGGTCGATCAGCCCGTGCAGCGGCGTATCGATGCTCGCTGCGCGAGGATTGAGGTTGAAGGCACAGTGCGGATACAGCGCGACCATCGCGTCCTCGTCCGCCGGACCGCGAAAGCGCGGCGCTGTCGCCAACAGCTTGGACATGTAGAGCGTCGCAAAGCCGTCGCGCTTGATCGAGCCGAGATCGCCTCCCGAGCCTTTGACCCAGAGCACGTCGACTTGGTCGCCTGTCAGTGGGTCGGGCATCACAAGCTTCGCGGAAGTGTTCCCTCCCCCGAAGTTGGTCACCCGCTTGTCTGATCCCAGCAGATTGGACCTATATATAAGGAGTGCTTCCGGAGTCATGGATGACGCGAGCTGCGCGTCCCACTGATCTGGAATCAGCTCAGCAGACTGATCGATCTTGCTGGCAGAGTCGGGGGCCGTGGCCATACTTGAGCGTTCCGATCTGCTCTGGGGCTTCTGGACTGGAAAGTCGCACGCCAATCTGTCACTGTCAATCACTGTCGATCGTTTTCGATCATACTTGGTGCACGCCTAAGCATCCCTTTGGCGTCTAGGAACCGAGTTTCAGTCAGCAGCCAGGTGAATCCATGCTTGAAGCAGAACGGCAGCGGCTAATTCAGAAACTGCTGCAGGAGCGCTCTGTCGTGAGCGTCTCGGATCTGGTGGAGCTCCTCGGCGCCTCCGAAGCCACGGTTCGCCGGGACATCAACTCGCTGGCGGAGTCGGGGCGAATTCGGCGCATCCGCGGCGGGGCCGAAGCCCTCACACCGCTCCATGAGGCGCACTTGGTCGGCGTGCCGTTCGAGATGAATCAGGATATCAGCGGGATCCAGAAACGAGCCATCGCGCGCGCTGCGGCGGAGCTGATCCGGGACGGCGAAAGCATCATCATCAACGGTGGCACCACCACGTACGCGCTCGTCGAGTTTCTCGCGCAAACCTCGCTCGACATTCTCACAAACTCGCTTCCTATCGTCACGCGGCTGCTTGCCACCAGCCGTAATCGCGTTTCCATGCCGGGCGGCACTCTGTATAGGGAGCAGAACATCGTGTTGAGCCCCTACGATGACGACACGATTCAGCATTTCTGGGGGCAGAAGCTGTTCACGGGGTGCTATGGGCTCAATCGCTTTGGGGTCATGGAGGCAGATCCACTTGTTGTGCAGGCGCAGATGAAACTGCTGAAGCGCGCGGATGAACTGGTGATATTGGCGGATAGCCGAAAACTTCGGCAGCGTTCGTCGATGATTGTGGCGCCCTTGGAGCGCATCTCGACGCTTGTTAC
>JBDTUL010000687.1:0-3461 GCA_040007735.1 Gammaproteobacteria bacterium
ATTGGGGGGATTTGGGAGCGCGGCATGGTACGAAGGGGCTCCGTTGCCCGCAAGCGGGCCGCGTGTGGCCAGCGAAGGCTGGCTGGCGTGGCCTGCGGCCGGCACTTGCGGGAAGCGCGACAAGGGTCTTTCCCAGCCGCCCGGCGATTGAGGGCTCTTGGAGCGACCTCGGATCAAGGAGCCCTCAATCGCCGGGCGGCTGGGAAGGAATACCTGTTAGGGCTAGGCCGCCGGCGACGCAATACGAGGCGTCGAACGAGCGGCCGGCGCCGGCGGCATGACAACCCCACAGGTAATGATCATTTTCATCGCCGCATCCACGCTCATCTCGAGTTCCACGACGTCCGACTTGGGCACCATCATGATGAACCCGGCCGTTGGATTCGGCGTCGTCGGAACGTAAACACAGGCGTGCGGCACGCCGGTCTTCTGCGAAATCTCACCCACATCGTCAGCGGTGATGAAGCCAATGCTCCACATGCCCACGCGCGGGTACTCGATCATCACCACCGTGCGAAACGAGCTGCTGGTGGAGAACATGCTCTCCGCGAAGCTCTTCACACCGCCGTGAATGGAGCGCACCAGCGGAATGCGCCGGATGATGCCGTCCCAGTAGCGCACGATCCGGCGCCCGATGAGGTTCGTGACCATCAGGCCCGTGATGAGCACGATGACCAGTGCGAACACGATGCCCAGGCCCGGCAGCGGAAACCCGAACAAGGCCTCGGGGCGGTAGGCCACTGGCAGCAGCAGCAACGTGCGATCCATCAGGTTCACGATGAACGTGATGACCCACAGGCTCGCCAGGATAGGCAGCCACACGAGCAGCCCCGCCACCAGATACCTCCGCAGGCTCCAGTTGCGTTTGGGCGGTGGCGTCATCGACCTTTCCGGCGCGCAGGCGCCTTGGCCCTCGACTTCACCGGCGCCTTCACGGGAGCTTTCTTTCTCGCAGGCGCAGCGGCCGTTCGCCCCCGGCCACGGCCGGACGAGGCCGGCGACCCGCGGCTCGAACCGGAATCGCTGGACTTCGACTCCGAACTCTTGGACTCCGAAGGCTTCGACTCGGAGGATTTGCTCTCCGCAGGCTTGGCATCGGAAGACGCCTTGGTCTCGCTCGATGCGCTGTCGCCGGACTTGGCGTCCCCGGCTTTCGCATCGCCCGCCTTGGCGGCCGGCTTGGTGTCGCTCGAGGAATTCGGGTCGCTGTCGACCGCGAGGTTGCGCTTGCCCTCTTTGTCCGACTTGAAGTCCGTTTCGTACCAGCCGCTGCCTTTCAATCGAAACACGGGCGCCGAGATGAGCTTCTTCATCTGGGCCTTGCCGCACGAGGGACACTTGCGCAGCGGGGCGTCACTGATTTTCTGCAGCAGTTCCGTGTAGAACTTGCAGTTTTGGCACTCGTATTCGTAGAACGGCATGGTTTGCGGTGATCCCGTGGATTGTTCGCGCCGTGCCGACCCGCTTTCGCGGGGCCGGCGCGGCTCTTTGAGGACGCGAGATTATAGCGTGAGCCGCCGGCTCACTCCTTCGTGAAGGCGATCTGGCCGTCCTGAACCGTCACGTGGATGCGGTCTCCCGGGGCGAAATCGCTGCGCAGAATCCGCTGCGCCAGCGGGTTTTCGATCTGCTGCTGTATGGCGCGCTTCAGCGGCCGCGCGCCATACACCGGGTCGAACCCGGCCTCGCCCAGGGCATCCCGCGCCTTGTCGTCCAGCACGATGTCCATGTCCCGCTCGAGCAGGCGTTTGCGCAGGTAGGTGAGCTGGATGTCCACGATGCTGCGAATCTGCTCCACGCCCAGCGGCCGGAACACCACCATGTCGTCGATGCGGTTGATGAACTCCGGCCGGAAATGCTGCTGGACGATTTCCATCACCGCACTCTTCATGCGGGTGTAGTTGCCCTCGCGCGCAAACTCCTGGATGACGTGCGAGCCAAGGTTCGAGGTCATGATGATGACGGTGTTGCGGAAGTCGACCGTGCGGCCCTGCCCATCGGTTAGGCGGCCATCGTCCAACACCTGGAGCAGCACGTTGAACACGTCCGGGTGCGCCTTCTCCACCTCGTCCAGCAGGATCACGGAGTACGGCCGGCGGCGAACGGCTTCGGTGAGATAGCCGCCCTCCTCATAGCCGACATATCCCGGCGGCGCGCCGATGAGCCGCGCCACGGAGTGCTTTTCCATGAACTCGGACATGTCGATGCGGATGAGCGCCTCTTCCGTGTCGAACAGGAATTCCGCGAGCGCCTTGGAGAGCTCGGTCTTGCCGACACCGGTGGGGCCCAGGAACAGGAACGAGCCGTTCGGGCGGCGCGGATCCGACAGGCCGGCACGCGAGCGACGAATGGCATCCGAGACGATGCGCACCGCTTCTTCCTGCCCGACCACCCGTCGCGACAGGCCGCCTTCCATCTGCAGCAGCTTTTCCTTCTCGCCCTGGAGCATCTTGGAGACGGGAATGCCGGTCCACTTGGAGACGACTTCGGCGATTTCCTCTTCCGTCACCTTGTTGCGCACGAGCTGGGTTTCTTTGTGCTCGTTGGCCAGCGCCTGCGAGAGGCGCTTTTCCAGTTCCGGAAGCGTGCCGTATTGAAGCTCGGCCATGCGGGAGAGATCCCCCGCGCGGCGCGCCGCTTCCATCTCGAGACGCACGCGCTCGATGTCCGCGCGAATTTGCGCGGCGCCCTGCAGCTGCGCTTTCTCGGACTTCCAGATCTCCTCGAGATCGGCGTATTCCTTCTGCAGCCCATGCAGCTGGTCTTCGATCGCGGTGAGGCGGCGGCGCGAGGCTTCGTCCGCTTCCTTCTTCAGCGCGACCTGCTCGATCTTCAGCTGGATGATGCGGCGCTCGAGGCGATCGAGCGCTTCGGGCTTGGAGTCGATTTCCATGCGGATGCGCGCGGCGGACTCATCGATGAGATCGATGGCCTTGTCGGGCAGCTGCCGGTCCGCGATGTAACGATGAGACAGGGTGGCCGCCGCAACGATGGCGGGGTCGGTGATCTCCACCTTGTGGTGAACTTCGTAGCGCTCCTTGAGGCCGCGAAGAATGGCGATGGTGTCCTCGACCGACGGCTCGTTCACCAGCACTTTCTGGAAGCGGCGCTCGAGCGCGGCATCCTTCTCGATGTACTTGCGGTATTCGTCGAGCGTGGTGGCGCCCACGCAATGCAGTTCGCCGCGGGCGAGCGCGGGTTTCAGCATGTTGCCGGCATCCATGGCGCCTTCGGCTTTGCCGGCGCCCACCATGGTGTGCAGCTCGTCGACGAACAGGATGATCTGGCCTTCCTGTTTCTTCAGATCCGTCAACACCGCCTTCAGCCGCTCTTCGAATTCGCCGCGGAACTTGGCGCCGGCGATGAGCGCGCCCATGTCGAGCGAGAGGATGCGCTTGTTCTTCAGGCCTTCCGGCACTTCGCCGTTGACGATGCGCTGGGCGAGGCCTTCGACGATGGCG
>JBDTUL010000688.1:0-3451 GCA_040007735.1 Gammaproteobacteria bacterium
GCCCCTGCCTGCAGACCTGCTTGGGCTGCTTTCACCTCAGGCGGCACAACTGCATGGCGCGGTGGCGCCGCAGGGCGTGCTTGCGTACGCCCCGCTCACGCTGGACCGCTACGCGACCCTCGATGCGGCCTGCAGGAGCACCGCTTACGTGGCCTTCTTCGCGTTGAGCCTGGTGCTGCTGACGAGCCGGGAGCGGATTCGCCTCGCGACCTACGCGGTCATCCTGTCCGGCGTGCTGCAATCGCTGTATGGCGCGTTCGTGGCGCTGCAAAGCCCGGGAGTAGCGGCTGCGGGCACTTTCATCAATCGCAATCACTATGCAGGCTACCTGGTGATGTGCCTGTCGGTGGGCATCGGTGTGCTGATCGCGAGCCTTTCAGGAGGGAAAGGCGGCACCTGGGGACAGTTCTTTCGCGGGCTGGCCGAATGGGTCATCACGCCGAAGATGGGCCTGCGGATACTGCTTGTGACGATGGTTGTTGCGCTGGTGTTGTCGCGCTCCAGGATGGGCAACAGCGCCTTTTTCATCAGCCTGGCCATCAGCGGCGGCATCGGGTTGATTCTGTCCCGACATGCGACCCGGTCGATGATCGTCCTGCTCGTCAGCCTGATCGCGATTGACGTCGCGATCATCGGGGCGTATTTCGGGACGCAGAAGGTGGTTGAAAGGATCAGCCATACGACCATGCAGAGCGAAGATCGTGACGAACTCGCCGGATACGCCTTCACGATGTGGAAGGATTTTCCGGTGTTCGGGGCCGGGCTCGGCGCGTTTCCGTCGGTCTTTCCACGTTACAGCGGGGAAGCCACCGCACAGTCGTACACCCATGCGCATAACGACTATGCGGAACTCGCCGCCGAAACCGGATTGGTCGGCATCACGCTGCTTGGTGCGATTGTTTTGCTTTCGTTCGGCGCCGCATTGCGCGCCCAGTACCTGCGCAGGGATCCGGTGATGCGCGGTGTGTCCTTTGCGGCAATGATGGGAATTCTGGGGTTGATGATCCATAGCGGCGCGGATTTCAACCTGCAGATTCCGGCGAACGCGCTCACGTTTATGCTGTTGCTGGCGTTCGCGTGGATCTCGCTAAGGCACGCGGAGGAACGGTCCTCCACGGACTGACGGGCTTCCGGCCCCGCCGGATTCAGCTATCCACGCCCCTTGGCGGCACCTTGCGGTCAAGCTCGCGTGACGCGCGCTTGATGCTTTCGACCGGGTCGATCGGATGGGCCTGGTAACCGTAATTGCGGTAGTAGTACTCGGTCCCGAAGCTGCTGTAATCACCGTAATAGCGGTGCGCTTTCTCGACGTCGAAATAGTTCAGGATCGCGCCCAGAACCGGCGCGCCGACACGGCGCAGCCGGATCAGGCTGTGGCGTGCCAGCGGATACGGCGTGTGATCGGCCTTGACCACGAACATAACTGCAGTGGCGAAGCGCGAGAGCACCATCGAGTCGCTCACCAGTTCCACAGGCGGGCTATCGATGACGATCACCTCGAACATCGACTTCAGCGATTCCATGGCGTCGGCAAAGCGCAGCGAAGACAGCATTTCCAGCGGGTTGAGAGGCACCTTGCCCGATTGAAGGACAAACAGGCCGGTGTCGCCCACCGGGTGCACGCATTGCTCGATACCGATGTCGCCCGCGACGAATTCGGACAATCCGGGGTGGTGCGCCTCAAGCTTCAGCGCTCGCCCGACCTTGGGCCGGCGCATGTCCGCTTCGATGAGCAGCGTCTTCTTGACCTGTGAAAACGCGAACGCGAGGTTGCAGGCCACCGTAGTTTTTCCCTCACCCGGGATCGACGAGGTCACCAGCACCGTCTTGTGCGGTGAATCAAGGGTGGAGAGCTGGATGTCGCTGCGGATCGTGCGCACGCCCTCGGAGAAGATATTTGAATTGTCGTCGACAACCATGCGATCGAGCGGCACGTCCGGCGCAGCCATCATGCGCGGCAGTATGCCGATCGCCTTGATCTCCAGCCTGGACTCCAGGTCGAGGCCGGTCTTGATTCCCTTGTCGAGCAGGGTGAGGAACAGTGCGATACCCACGCCCGCGAACAGGGCACCGAACATCCAGAGCATCACGATGCGGCGACGATCCGGACCGGACGGGCCGCCTGGCGCGCGCGCCAGGTCGATGACGCGCGCAATCGGCTGCTGTACGTCGCCGATGCGCACTTCATTGGCGCGTTGCACGAATGCCTCGTACAGGCGCCGGTTCGATTCCACATTGCGCTCGAGCCGGGTGAGCGGAAATTCGGTGCGGTTGAATACCTGCGCTTCAACCGTTGCCTGGGCTTGTGACTTGACGAGGGCTGCTTCGTTTGCCTTGGCGATCTCGAATTCCTTAGCCACCGACTCGGCCACTGCGCTGATCTGGCGACGCACCGCCTCATGCGCAATCTTCAGGTCCGACTGCACCGCGATGATCTTTGGATGCTCGGGGCCGTAGCGCTTGGAGGCTTCGCTCGCGCGCCGCTCCGCTTCGGCCTCGGTTTCCTTGAGCCTCTGGAGAACGGGGTCGCGCTGCAGAACTGGCAGGGTCTCGAGTGCTTCACGCGACGGGCTGCGTGCGGCTGCGCTGACCTGCTTGTAGCGCTGCTCGGCCTCGGAGCGTTTTTTCTGCGCGTCCTCAAGCGAGCCCGTGAGTCCGTCCAGTCGGCGGGTCGCATCGGACAGTGACAGCCCTTTGGTGACGACAATCTTCTGGCTTTCACGGAACTGCTGCAATTCCCGCTCGGACGCGGCCAGCTGGCTTTTCAGCTTCTCGGCCTGGTCAGTCAGGAAGGACATCGATTGTCGGGCCGCACCGGTGCGCGACTCGAGGTCTTCGACGATGTAGATCATCGACAGAGCATTCGGCACACGTTCGGCGAGCACGGGGTCCGGCGACTCGAAGCTGATCTTCACGAGCTGCGTGTTGCGTGTCTGGCTGATCGATATGCCGGCCATCACCCGGGAAATCACTCCGTCGCGGATGTCATCGTCGCTGATGCTCGTCCCTGCTCCGGTTGCAGCGGCCGTCTTCGCATCGCCCGACCTGAACCGCTCGAGCAGCGAAGCCATCCAGCCCTTGTCGGCCTGCTGCCGGCGCGGGTCGTACATCGGATGCCGCGTAAGGTTCAGCACGCGCACGAGTCGGTCCGCGTAATCGCGCGACTTCATGATTTCCATCTGCGTCAGGTAGTAGTCGCGCGGCGTCGATTCCTGGACCGATTCGTAGACATCCTGCACCGTGACCGATTTCTTTTTCAGCGGGTCGAGCAGCACGGTTGTCGTGCCGCGGTACACCGGGGGCAGGCTGAAGGCGTACATCGCAGCGAGCGCTCCGGTCGCGACGACCAGCAGGATGATCCCCAGCCGGTGGCGGTTGATGGCACGCCAGTAGCGCAGGAGTTCGTGCGCTTGAGTCTGCCCATCGGCCTTTGGCGGTGGCAGGAACATGT
>JBDTUL010000689.1:0-3440 GCA_040007735.1 Gammaproteobacteria bacterium
GGCCACGGAGCAGGTTCAACCGCCGCGACGGCTGCCTGCGACAACGGATTCCTCACGGGATGCCATGCTCGTGCGCCACCAGCGCCTGCGCGATGCCGGTTACAGCATCGAGCAGATTTCGGGCAGCGGCGAGGAGATCGAGCCTTCGCGGCTCGCTGGGAGCATCGAGGGCTTCGTAGGCTTCGCCCGGGTGCCGCTCGGTGTGGCGGGCCCGGTGCGCATCGACGGTGTGGCCGCAAGCGGCGAGTTCTACATTCCGCTGGCCACGAGCGAAGGCACCCTGGTCGCCTCGTTTCAACATACTTTCAATGCTATCAATCGCAGCGGGGGCGCCCGGTCGCTGGTGAGCTGCGAACAAGTGGGCCGCGCGCCCTGTTTCGAGTTCGCGAGCCTGGCTGAGGCTGCGGCTTTCGCGCGGTGGCTGCCCACGTTGCTGCCGTCCCTGCGCGAAACCGTCATCGCCACATCGCGCTACTGCCGTTTGATTCAGGTGCAGGCGTCCGTCGTTGGCAACACGGTCTATACGCTTTTCGATTTCTCCACGGGGGATGCTGCGGGCCAGAACATGGTCACGCTCGCCGCCCAGGCCATTTGCCGCCAGCTCCTGGCGCAGATGCCGGTGGCGCCTCGTTCGTGGCTGCTGGAGTCCATGTTGTCGGGTGACAAGCGGGCCACCGCGCTGCCTTTCCGGGGTGCGCGCGGGCGTAACGCGAGCGCCGAAGTGCTGCTGCCGGCGAAACAGATCGAGCGCTACTGGCGCACAGATGCGCCCAGCATGGCGCGCGCCTGGCAGCAGGCGGTCAATGGCTCGGCCCAGTGCGGCACCGTCGGGCTTCAGGGCAACGTCGCCAATGCCCTCGCGGCGCTGTTCATTGCCTGCGGGCAGGATGCGGCGTGTGTCGTGGAGGCTTCCACCGCTTTGACGCGTGTCGAGGCCATGGCCTCAGGCGAGGTCTATGCGTCGGTCACCTTGCCGAATCTCATTGTGGGCACGGTCGGCGGCGGAACGTATTTGCCTACGGCCGCGGAATGTCTGGCGCTGCTTGGCTGCGCGGGCACCGGCAAGGCGAGCAAGCTTGCGGAGATTTGTGCGGTGGTCGCGCTGGCCGGAGAGCTGGCTATCGTCGGCGCCATGGCGGGCGGGACGTTTGCCCAGGCGCATGCGGCCGGCGGCAAGAAGGGTTTGACGGTGGCTGCCGAGGGCGGCCCGGCTTGAGCAACAAGCGCAAGCCGGTCAGGCGATTTCTCTTTCGCACGATTGCGCCGCCGATTGCGCTGTCCCTGTATCGATGGCACGCGGGGTCGTGGAAATACACCACTGAGAACGAGGCCCAGCTCAACTCGCTGTTGAGTGGGGCGCGGCCCATCGTTGGCGCGTTCCTGCATTCCCGCACGTTCGCGCTGCTTCACTATTTCAGCCGGCCGGAGCGCGGGCGCTGGATGCTCATGTGCTCGCCCAGCCGCGATGGCGACCTGATGTCGCGGCTGGAGATGGGGCTTGGGTTTCGTGTGGTGCGCGGCTCTTCGGGCAGCGGGGGCGCTCGTGCACTGGTGCAGATGATCAAGGCGCAGCGTGAAGACCCGGCGCTCAGTTCGTGCCTCGCTGTGGATGGGTCGCGTGGGCCGCGGGGTAATGCGCAGCTCGGCACCATTACGCTTACTCAGAAGACCAATGGATTACTGCTGCCCGTGGCCGCTTCCTCTGGCGATGCGTGGGTGTGTGGTAAGTGTTGGGATCGCATGGTGATCCCGAAGCGGGGCGCGGAGATTCGCGTGCTGATCGGCGAGCCCATCGAGATTCCCCCCAAGCTCGATGAGGTGCAGCTCGAAGCGGTGCGCGCCTCGCTCGAGGAGCGGTTGCTTGCCATGCATGCCGACCTCGATGCGCGTGTGGGGTTTCGCGATACGCAACCGTTGAAGGTGCCGCCCGTTGCGCGCCCCCCTGCCGGCAAGCCACTCGCGCTGGCCGCGCAGAATCGCTGATCTTTCGCTGAGCGTCCGCTAAGCGTTCGCCGATCGTCACTTCCTCTTTATCCCTCCCAGCCGCCCGGCGATTGAGGGCTCTTGATTCCGGAACCGGAAGCCCTCAATCGCCGGGGCGGCTGGGAGGGCTGACCGGATCCGCCCCTGGTTGCTGTTTCTTTACTGGACACCCCTATTTCGGTTTCCGGTCATGAAACAAGCGCGTCTCGCCACACTCCGATCGCTCTTTGTCCTTCTGGCGCTGCCGGGCCTGGCGGCCCTCGCCGAGGCGCGTGACCGCCCGAGTCCACCTACTGATGTCTTCGCGTCGGCGACCGCCTACAACTTCCTGACGAGCCGGCCGCGCCTGCTGGTGCACTTCCGCAATGGCGCCTCGGAAAACGTGGGCTTCCTGCTCGAGTGGACGCGGAACGGGCAGCCCATGAACCCCGACCTCAGCGGTCTCGTTCAGTGCGCAACCGGTGGCGCGCAGGACTACGGCTGCCGGGCGATGTACTGGTTCACCAAGGGCCGTTATGGGCCCGGCTACCTCAAGGATTCCCGCGGCGACATCGAAGGCTTCTTCATGAACAACGTGGACTTCGATACGGACTACTGCTTCCGCTTCATGGCGATCACCGACTCGCAGGTCATCTCGGGCAGTTGGTCCGGTTGGGGGTGCGTACACACGCCGTCTCTGCCGCCCCCGCCGCCGGCCCCCGTGGATGCGCAGGTGACCTTCCTGCCCGGCAACGATGGCCGCGGCCAGATCGGCGATGCCACTCCGCCGCGGGAGTTGCTCGAGTGGCGTGCCCAGCAAAACGGCTATGTCGCCTCCTATGTGGCGCAGATTTACGACCCGAGCTCGAAACGCTGGGGGTATTCACCGATCAACGTTCCGGCACCGGAGAACAAGTACAACTACGAAGCGACGGTCGATTTGCCTGCCGGATCGGTGGATTCTCAGAGTCTGCAGTTGATGCGCGTCTGCGCGGTCAACATCGCCGCCACGAAGTGCACGAACGCGAGGCGGCCGTTTTCATCGCTGAATCCCAGTGTGACGGCCCAGCAGGGCGACACGTATTCGCGCGTCGCTGGTTTGCGAGGTTCGCAGTCGCTCACTGCAAAGGCCAGCACGGTGCCGAGTTTGGGGGCTACGACCGCGGCAAATACGGTCTCACAAGTGGCGAAAGCGGATAGTCCGTCAGCGCGCTACGCAGGGGCTGTCGCTACACCTCAGGTCTCGGCAGGAAGCCGCGTCATCGCTTCGAACCCAGTGCTCGTGACTCCCGCTCGTCCCGCAGCCCCCGCGGGCCCGCCGGTTCAGATCACAGACGCGTGGCCTCACGTCGTTTACTCCATCAACCCAGCCGGCGAGTTGCAGTGGTCCGCGCAAGCCGATCCTGCGGCGCAATTCTCAGCGCCGCAGACTCTCGCGCGCGGGCGCGTCATAGATCCTGCGCCGGGGGCTGCGTCCG
>JBDTUL010000690.1:0-3424 GCA_040007735.1 Gammaproteobacteria bacterium
AGGCACCAGCACGCCGGTGCCTTACGTGTTCGAGGACGTCGTCGCGCAGCTCAACGAGATCCAACCCTACGACTGGGCGGGGTTCCTCGAGGCCAAGGTCGAAGCCGTTGCGCCGAGCGCTCCACTGGATGGGCTGCTTCGAGGCGGCTACCGCCTGGTCTATCGCGAAGATCAGAGCAGCTACGACCGCAGGGCCGAGGCATTCAACGACGACACCAATCTTATCTTCTCGCTGGGGCTCACCGTCGGTAAGGAAGGCCGGCTGACGAACGTCGTCTGGGATAGCCCCGCGTTCAACGCGGGCTCGCGGTGGGAACACGCGTCATCGCTGTCAACGGCCGCGCTTACACGCGGGACGGGCTGATCCAGGCCGTCCGTGAGGCAAAAGCAGGCAAGTCAGTGGATCTGCTCGTGGCAGCGGCGGACCGTTTCCGAACCGTGAGCATCCAGTACCACGACGGTCTGCGTTACCCGCACCTGGAGCGCGTGAATGGAACGCCGGATCTGCTCCGCGCGATCCTCGCGCCCCGCAAGTGACGAGTGTCGTACAGTACGCGCATCGCCGACAGGAGAACTCGAAATGAAAGCCGTCCAGCTCGCTGCCCCCGGTGGCCTCGACCGTCTGAAACGGGTGGACCTGGCCGACCCTGCCGCTGCGAAGGCCGGCGAGATTCGCGTGCGCGTGCATGCAAGCTCCCTCAACTACCACGACTTTGCCGTGGTCATGGGCGGCATGAAGGCGGCTGATGGCCGCATTCCGATGGCGGATGGGGCGGGCGTTGTCGAAGCAGTGGGCCAGGGCGTCACTGAGTTCAAGGTGGGCGACCATGTCGTGTCGTGCTTCTTCCCCTTGTGGCAAGACGGCCCGCCGCCGCCGTCCGCGGGTGATTTCTCCACGACGCCGGGAGACGGTGTCGATGGCTACGCACGCGAAGTCGTTGTGCGGCCGGCCACGTGGTTCACTCGTGCGCCGAAAGGTTGGAGTCATGCGGAAGCGGCAACGCTCACCACGGCAGGGCTCACCGCCTGGCGTGCGCTCGTTGTCGAAGGCGGGCTGAAGGCAGGCGACACGGTGCTCGCGCTCGGCACGGGCGGCGTTTCAATCTTCGCGCTTCAGCTGGCGAAGCTGATGGGCGCAACGGTGATCACCACATCTTCTTCAGACTCGAAACTCGAGCGGGTGCGCGCCATGGGCGCGGACCATACGATCAACTACAAGACGGAGCCTGCGTGGGGCGAGACAGTGCAACGCCTTACCGATGGGCGCGGCGTCGATCACGTCATCGAGCTGGGTGGAGCAGGCACGCTGCCGCAATCGATTGCGTCCGCACGCATCGGCGGCCGTATCGCGCTCATCGGCACGGTTGCCGGCTTCAGTGGTGAGGTGCCGACAGCGGGCATGATGCGCAAGCAGGTGCGCCTGCAAGGCCTCATCGTCGGCAGCCGACAGCAGCAGCAGGACATGATTCGCGCCCTCGATGTCGCAAGTCTTCGCCCCTTCATCGATCGCACCTTCGGCCTCGACACCCTCGCCGACGCCTTCAAGTACGAAGCCTCAGGCGCACACTTCGGAAAAATCTGCGTGGAGTTCTAGGCCGGCGACCGGATGGCGCGAAGAAGAACCGCCGCAAGCCGTAGTTCTGCCACCCGTCGAACGCAAGGCAAGCGCGGGAGCCGCTGGCGTTTGCCCGGTTTTCCCAACGCCGCCACGCGGCGCCGGGTATGGCGCAGTTTTCGCAGCGGGCCGCCGTTCGCGCAGATCCTCGCCGCCCTGTTGTGCGTGTTCGTCCTGTGGCTCGTGGTGAACTGGATCTATCAGGTGGTCCGCAAACCCTCCGAGCTGTTCTTTCCGGTGAGCGGCACGCTGTACAAGACGCCGCCCGAAACCTGGGATGCGTACGAGTCCATCTTTCGCAAACACGCCACGCGCGTGATCACCGCCGAATTTCTCGCCGCGCTCGCGCAGGTGGAAGGCTCGGGCAATCCCATCGTGCGGACGTACTGGCGCTGGAGCTGGAAGCCGCAACCGTTCGAAGTGTATCGGCCGGCTTCGAGCGCGGTCGGCATGTACCAGATCACCGATGGCACGTTCGAGGAGGCGAAGCGCTACTGCGTGCACGATCATGTCGTCGTGGAGGACGGGCCCTGGGACGACTGGCGCTCGTGCTGGTTCAACCGGTTCTACGTGCGCGTGTTTCCGAGCAACGCGGTCGAGCTCACCTCCGCGTATCTCGATCGCGCGGTCGTGCGCATCATGGAACGGCGTCGAATTCGCTCAGCCACCGTCCAGCAACAGCAGAATCTCGCTTCAGTGATTCATCTGTGTGGGGCTGGCGCCGCCGATGCGTTTGCGAGGCGTGGTTTGCGCCTGACTTCCGGCCAGAAGTGCGGCGATCATGACGTGCGCACGTATGTGGGGCGCGTGAATGCCATGGAGAAGGTGTTCGCGAGCCTGCCCTCGGACGACTGAAGCGGCGGATTCGGCAAAGGGGGCGTCGGCCCGGCGCACACCACTAGCACCGATCTTCGACCCTGACGAAAGTCTGGACTGTTAGTGAGTGCCGGGCCGTCTTCAACGCGGCGCAAACTTTCACCAATGTCGGGCACCCTTTAAATAAGGAATCGCCGCAGAAAATGCGGCTAGCCGCAGCCGAACCAGGCTTGGCTCGAAGCGCCTCTCAACGAACCGTTTCGGCCGTGTGCGAGTACCACTCGATCAGCGAGACGCCGAAGCCTACGTAGTTGGCCGTGTGGTTGTAGTCGATGAGACTCTCGCCGTAGCCGGTGAAGTACTGCAGATAGCCTTTGAGCTCGCCGTGAATGGGGAATGCCCAGTTCAGCTCGAGCGAACCGTGTGCGCGGTCGCCTCCCTTCAGGGAATGGCGGAACTGCGCCGAAATTTCATTACCGCCCCAGTTGTGGGTGACCATGAGCTCGCCGCGGCCCATGTAGTCCTCGATGTCCGGGTTGTCGTCGGTCGAGGCGTCCTCATGGATGCGCCACCAGGGGCGCAGCATCACGCTCCACCCCGGCCGATCGAACCCTACCTCGCCGATGACTCGATTCCAGCTGCGCGACAGCGGCACGGCACGGCCGTTCGACTGGTGCGTGAGACTTACGCCGGCAAGCTTCCCGTCCCAACCGAACAAGGAATAGTTCGTGCGGAAGGTCAACATGAACTCGGGCTCGTAGTCGGTCTCACGGAACGGCCGCGAATCGCTCGAGTTGAACAGCTGCCAGCGCGAGGACTGGGTGTAGCCGAACCACAGGTCCGAATAGTCGCCGATGACGTTCTCCCACAGCTTGCTCTTCAGGCTGAGCTGGAATTTCGTCTCGGTGTTGGTGAGATCGAGCGGAGAACTGACGCTATGGCCTTCGCTCGGGCTCGAGGGCAGGTCGTTCGCGCGGCTCGAGTGGTAGGCCG
>JBDTUL010000691.1:0-3419 GCA_040007735.1 Gammaproteobacteria bacterium
CGGCGGTGTACCAGCTCAATCGCATGCTGGAACTGGTCATGGAGCACGGCACGGGTCGCCCAGCGCGCGCCGTGCTGGCACCTGGCATCGTGGTGGCCGGGAAGTCCGGCACCTCGTCCGACCAGCGGGACAGCTGGTTCGCAGGCTTCTCGGGGTCGCATCTCGCCATCGTCTGGGTGGGGTATGACGACAATCGGCCCACCGGCTTCACCGGTTCATCGGGTGCGCTGGCGGTGTGGGCGAGACTGATGGCAGGGCTCAACACCACGTCCCGGACGCCGGCGCTGCCGGAATCGCTTGCCGAAACGCCGGTCGAGTTCATGACAGGGCTCAGGGCTGCGCCGGACTGCGGCCAGGACGTTGTGACCCTCGTAGTGCCACTGGGCAGTGAGCCGCCGTTCAAGCCTGGCTGCGGCGCGGACGACGGCGCGTCGCTCGTTCAGAAAGCCGGCGAGTGGCTACGGGACATGATCCGTCATTGAGTGCCGCGCACCGCGAGGCGCTGCGCGCGGCATAATGCGCGCATGATATTCACAAACCGCTACGTTGCTTTGTTTCGCCCATGCCTCGCGGCGCTGGTCGTCGCGTCACTGGTGGCCTGCCAGTCGTTGATGGGGCCACCGGTGTCAACGTCGCCGGGGCCCGCGGTGCCGGGCGCTCCGCCACAGCCCACACCGGGCCGGCCTGGAACGTCTGAGCCGCAGCCGCAGACACCCACTCCGTCCCAACCGACGCCCCCGCAGCCGTCGCGGCAGTTTCACCTGAGTTCGGCGTCCACCGCGCTGGTCAAGCAGTCGCGTGCTCAGACGGGGAAGGGGGATTTTGGAGGCGCGACCGCGACAGTTGAACGCGCGCTTCGTATTGAGCCCGACAACCCGTTGCTGTGGATCGAGTTGGGGCAGGTGCATCTCTCTGAAGGCAACGCGCCGCAGGCTGAGAGCATGGGGCGCAAGGCCGTGGCGCTTTCCACCGGCGACCCGAGTGCGCAGTCGGCGTCATGGAGATTGGTGGGGGATGCGCTTCGCGCGCGCGGGCGCATTTTGGATGCGACTGAGGCTTATCAGCGGGCGAATGTGGCTACACCTCGTTGACGACATTGCTGCGAGCCTAACGAGATCGAATGCCGGCAATAGCTCTCGCGGCGGTGTTGCTCGCCGCGCTCACTCACGCCACCTGGAATTATTTCGCCAAGCGCGCGGCGCATTCGCGCCACTTCGTGTGGTTGTATTCGGTCGGGTCGCTGCTGATCTACGCGCCCATCGTCATCTGGATTCTCATCTTCCGGCGGCCGCAGTTCGAAACCGTGCATTGGCTCGCACTGCTGGCGACCGGCGTGCTGCACATGGGCTACTCGCTACTGTTGCAGGCGGGATATCGGGTTTCGGATCTTTCGCTCGTCTATCCCATCGCACGCGGCACGGGGCCGTTGCTCTCGTTCCTGGCGGCGACGTTCCTGCTTCACGAGCCGGCCAACTCGCTGTCGGTGCTCGGCGTTGTACTGATCGTGAGTGGCATTCTGCTCGTCTCGGGGCTGACGCAGTCAACACACAAAGCGCCGAAAATCGGCGTCGCGTTCGGGTTGTTGATTGGGGTGTTCATCGCTGCGTACACCATCAATGACGGCTGGGCGGTGAAGGTGTTGTTCATCTCGCCTTTCCTGATCGACTTCTCGGGCAACTTGTTGCGGTCGGTCGTGCTCACACCCATGGCTTTGCGCGATCGCGCGGGTGTCATCAGCGAAGCGCGCGAATATCGACTGCCGGTGATGGTGGTGAGCGTGCTCGGGCCGCTGGGGTACATCCTTGTGCTGTTCGCCATGCAGGTCGCGCCTATCGGGCACGTTGCTCCGGCGCGTGAGCTCGCCACGCTGGTGGGGAGTTATTTCGGCGTGAAGCTTTTGAAGGAGCGGATGACGCCGCAAAGAGTGATTGGGGCGCTGCTCATTGTGGTGGGGGTGGTTAGCCTTGCGTTGACGAAGCCGACGTAATGCCGAGGTAGCCTAGCCCGAATTCCTGGTCGCATGCCGCGACTGCAACTCCCCAACCACTGTATCCAGCGCAACGCCGCGGCTCTTGAGCAGCACGAGCAGGTGAAACAGCAGGTCCGCCGATTCCGAAACCACCTTGTCGTCCGTTTCGGATACCGCCGCCAGGGCGACTTCCAGCCCTTCCTCGCCCACTTTCTGCGCGATGCGCTTGGGCCCCTGCGCGAACAGCCGGGCGGTGTAGCTGCCTTCCGGATTCTCGGCGATGCGCTGCTCGATGATGGACTCGAGCTTGCTGAGAAACCCAAGTTGCTCGCCATTGACCAGCTGATCGTCGCCGAAGCAGGTGATGGTGCCGCGGTGGCAGGCAGGCCCAACGGGCCGCGCCGAAACCAGCAGCGTATCCCGGTCACAATCGACGCGTATATCCACGACATTCAGGAAATTGCCGGAGCTCTCGCCCTTCATCCACAGGCGCTGCTTGCTGCGGCTGTAGAACACCACGCGACCGCGTTCGAAGGTGGTGTGAAGCGCTGCCCGATTCATGTAGCCGAGCATCAGCACGGCGCCCGTGTCGACATCCTGGACGATGGCCGGAAGCAGCCCGCCGGTCTTCTTGAAGTCCAGCATGTCGAGATCGAACGTGCACAGCACGCTTCCCGGTTCGAGGCTCACGGCCGCACCTCGATGCCGGCGCCGCGCAGGTCTTTCTTCAGGTCCCGAATGACGATGGCGCCGGAATGGAACACGCTGGCGGCCAGGGCCGCATCAACACCTGCTTTCTCGAACACGTCTCGAAAATGCGTCATGGTGCCCGCGCCACCCGATGCAACCAGGGGCACCGAGCATAGCGCACGGGCAGCCTGCAGCTGCTCGATGTCGTAACCCCGCTTGACCCCATCGCTCCCCATGCAGTTCAGCACAATCTCTCCCGCGCCTCGTTCCTGGACTTCACGCGCCCATTCCAACGTATCGCGGCCGGAATCGCGAGTCCGATTGGGGTCGCCTGTGAATTGGTACACACGATAACCGTCCGGGGTGAGATGGCTGTCGATCCCGGCCACCACACACTGCGACCCGAAGCGCTTGGCCAGGGCATCGATGAGCGCCGGGTCGGCGAGGGCAGGGGAGTTGATGGAAATCTTCTCCGCGCCCGCATTCAGCACGGCCTCGGCCTCGGCGACCGAGCGGATGCCGCCCGCCACGCAGAACGGGATATCGAGGCCGCGGGCGACGCGGCTGACCCATTCCCGATCCACCGAGCGGCCTTCGGGGCTCGCCGTGATGTCGTAGAACACGATCTCGTCCGCGCCCTCGTCGCGATAGCGCGCGGCCAGCTCGAGGATGCCCCCGACGACCGTGTGATCGCGGAAGCGAACGCCCTTTACGACCTGGCCGTCGCGGACGTCGAGGCAGGGGATGATGCGTTTGGCAA
>JBDTUL010000692.1:0-3413 GCA_040007735.1 Gammaproteobacteria bacterium
GGCGGGTTGGGCCGGGTGTCCAGCAGGCAGGGCACGGTGATGCCGGCCGCCCGCAGATCCAGCGCAACCTGATAGGCCGAGTCGTTGTTCGTGGCCAGCGCCACGCGCTGACCAGCGGCGACGGCATAGCGATTCAGATAGTGTCGAATCGCATCC
This sequence comes from Gammaproteobacteria bacterium, assembly GCA_040007735.1. Taxonomy (GTDB): domain Bacteria; phylum Pseudomonadota; class Gammaproteobacteria; order Steroidobacterales; family Steroidobacteraceae; genus JADGHX01. Next base: position 157 of record JBDTUL010000692.1, read on the forward strand.
GCCAGCATGATGCCCGGCCGATCGTTGAAGGGAAACGCAAGCGGCTGCTCGAACGCGCCGGATGCGACGACGATGCGCTTCGCGCGAATGCGCCACCAGCGTTCGCGGCAGGCGGGCAGGCCGGGGCCAGAGCGTGTGCCCACCTTCTCGAGCGCCGTCACCATGCCGTGATCGTAGACGCCGATGGCCGTTGTCTGCAGCAACACGCGAACGCCGGGAATGGCCGCGAGTTGCTGGGCGGCCTGGTCGGGCCGAACCGTGCCGCGCGCCGCGCCGTTGTTTTCAGGGGCACGCAGACCGGCATCTGAGCCGAGCGCGTCACGGTTCCAGTTTCGTCCGCCGCCGAGCCTGACGTCGCTTTCCACCAGAATGACGCGTGCGCCACTGCGCCCGGCCAGGAACGCTGCGAGCGTTCCCGCTGCGCCGCCGCCCACGACAAGCACGTCGCAATGAGCGTTTCGCCATTCGTATCGGTCTGGATCCAGACCTTCGGGTGCTACGCCGAGACCGGCAATGCGACGGATGGCCGGCTCGAACGTATGCCAGCTCGGCCAGATGAACGTCTTGTTGTAGAAGCCGGCCGGAAACAGGCGATACAGAACATCGTTGAGCCGGCCGGCGTCGAAAGACAATGAAGGCCAGCAATTCTGGCTGGCCGCAAGCAACCCGTCGAACAGCGGCTGGCGGGTTGCGCGCACACTCGGCTCACTCTGCGCGCCCGTGCCGAGCGTGAGCAGCGCGTTCGGCTCTTCGAGGCCTGCGCTCAGGATGCCGCGCGGACGATGAAACTTGAGGCCCCGTCCGACGACGCTGACACCGGCACCGAGAAGTGCCGACGCGAGCGTGTCGCCTTCGAAGCCGGTGAGGGCGCGGCCATCGAACGTAAATTTCACGTTGCGCGAGCGGTCGATGAGCCCGCCGCGGTTCAATCGGAACGGCCCGGCCATCAGCGCGGCTCTCCTTCAGTCCGGGCGGGGCGCGGCTCGGTGATGCGGTAGAAAGCGAGGAACCGATGCGTTGCCGTGTTGCGCAGGGCGTTAAACCATTGGCCGCAACCTCGCGTGTGCCGCCAGCGTTCCGCATGCAGCCCCTTCACGTTGTTACGGAAGTAGAGATATTCCGTCCAGGCCTTGTCGTCGACATCGAGCGCGGGCCGCGCGAGGTGCGCTTCGCCTCCATAAGCAAATTCCGTCTCGTCGCGTTGGCCACAGAAAGGGCAGTCGATCTGCATCATGTGAGGTGCTCGGCGATTGACTTCAGTGAGCCACGCCGGCAGCGGCGCCTTCATCCACCAGCGCGCCGCGTGAGAACCGCGCGAGCGAGAAGGCTTCGATGAGCGGGTGCGGCTTGTCGTGCGCGATGGTGTGGGCGAGCGTGTCTCCGCCTGCGGGAATGGCCTTGTAGCCACCCGTTCCCCACCCGCAGCTGATGTAGAGATCATCCACCGGCGTCTTGCCGATGATGGGGCTCGTGTCCGGGCTGATGTCGACGATGCCGCCCCACTGACGCATGAGCCGGAGCCGGCTGAAGCTCGGGAACAGCTCGAGTAACGCGGCGACCGTGGCCTCCGTGCTGGCGAGGCTGCCGCGCTGCATGTAGGAGTGATAGACGTCCGCGCCCGCGCCGATGACCAGCTCGCCGCGATCGGACTGACTCACGTACACGTGCACCGACGGCGAGATCAACACAGTATCGAGGGTAGGTTTGACGGGCTCTGTGACCATGGCCTGCAGAGTCATGCTGGTGAGCGGTAAGCGGAAGCCCGCGAGTTGCGCCAGCTGCGATGAATGGCCGGAGACCGCCATTGCTACTTTGCCTGCGCTGACAGTCCCGCGATTGGTGACGATGCCCGTGATGCGGCCGCCGCTCATGTTGAACGACTGCACTTCGCAGCCCTGGATGATGTCCACGCCCAGCGCGTCGGCGCCGCGCGCGAACGCCCAGTTCACCGCGTCGTGCCGCGAGATGCCGGCGCGCCGCTGGATGAAGCCGCCAACGACCGGCATGTGCGCCTTCAGGTCAAGCCGCGGGAGCAGGCGCTGGATTTCCGGCGGACTCAGCATCTGCGCATCGACGCCATTGAGGTAGATGGCGTTGGCCCAGCGCCGCATCGTCTCGAGCTCGTGCGCGCTCGAGGCGATGTTCATCAGCCCGCGCTGGCTCAGCATGACGTTGAAATTCAGATCGCGGCTCAGGGTCTCGTAGAGCTGCAGCGAGTGATCGAAGAAACGGGTGCTGGAGGGATAGAAATAGTTGGAACGCGTCACCTGCGTGTTGCGCCCCGAATTGCCCCCGCCCAGCCAGCCCTTTTCGAGCAGCGCAATGTTGCGGATGCCGTGTTTGGCGGCGAGGTAGTACGCCGTGGCGAGGCCGTGCCCGCCACCGCCGATGATGACCACGTCGTACGCAGGCCGGAGTTCCGGCGTGCGCCAGATGGGCCGCCAGTTCCGATGGCCACTGAGAGCATTGCGAATAAGGGCCAGAGCACTGTAGCGCTGCATGGGGTAGGTCTATGACCGATGCGTTTTGCGAGGCGCCCGTTATATCACCATACACATATGTATGGAAGGAGCGGCCGTGGGCCGAAGGTGGTTGAAGCGGCGGCCTGATCGTCATGTGGCGCGGCGCTGGCGCGATGCGGCGCTTGCAGCATCGGATCGGGCCCGGGCCTCGAAACGCTGCTAGACGTATGACGCACTCATTTCCTCCAAGCGTCTCGAAATAAAGTCCCGGCGCGTTTGCGCGAGCGTAATGTGACGGCCCCATGAATCCTGCGCATCACGCCGTTCCGGAGGCTCTCTCCCGAGCCCAGGCGTCAGTCGCGCAGAAGACGGGGCGCTCCCAATGAACACCGCACTGGATGAGTGGTTTGCAGCAGAGATCCTCCCTCATGAAGGGGCGTTGACGCGGTATCTCAGACGCGTCTGCAGGAACCAGTCGGACGTGACCGACGTCCGCCAGGACATCTACGTCAGAATCTACGAGAGCGCGGGGCGCGCCCGGCCGAATCTTCCCAAGGCTTTCATGTTTGCCACGGCGCGAAACCTGATGGCGGATCGCGCACGCCGCGGCCGCATCGTCTCCATCGATTACACGCAGGACTTAGACTTCCTAAACGTCTTGGTTGATGACATTTCACCGGAGCGGCGTCTCAGCTCGAGGCAGGAGCTCCGGGTTCTGTCCGATGCCCTCGATGGGCTGTCAGATAACTGCCGCAATGTCATCTGGCTGCGTCGCGTGGAAGGCCTCTCCCAGCG
>JBDTUL010000693.1:0-3411 GCA_040007735.1 Gammaproteobacteria bacterium
GCGAAGACGGGGCGCCCCGTCGACGTGGCGGGCTCCCGCTACGAGAACGGCCCGGTGCTGATATGGCCGGGAACCTATGGCGTTCACAACTGGCAGCCGATGTCCTTCAGTCCGAAGGATGGGCTCACGTTCATTCCGACCATCCACATGGCCAACTACTACAGCGCCGAGGGAATCGACGCGCGGTCCTGGCTGCCCACGAAGAATGCATGGAACACCGGACTCGCCGATTCGGATCTGAACTTGCCGCTGGAGGAGTTCAGCAGCGCGCTGCTCGCGTGGGACCCGGTTACTCAGACGGCACGCTGGAGAGTTCCCACCGCGGGAACCCTTGGCGGCGGCACCATGGCGACGGCAGGAGGGCTGGTCTTTCAGGGCGAGCTCGACGGTACCTTCAACGCACGCAGCACTAGCGATGGCCGCAAACTGTGGTCCGTGAATGCCGGGGTTGCGGTGACCGGAGCACCCATCAGCTTCAGTGTCGGCCGGCGGCAGTACGTCACGGTGCTGGCTGGCCCTCCCGGAGGTACGGTGGCGTATCCGGAAGCCAGCAAGAAATTCGGCTGGCAGTATCGCGACCCACGTCGAGTGCTCACCTTTGTGCTCGATGGGCGAGCCACGCTCCCCTCGGCGCCTCCGAGCCCATTGCAGATCGCATCTTCCGGCGGCGACCCCGTGGACCCGGCTCTTGCGGCTGCTGGCGCCACGCTGTTTGGCGGTCAGTGCGCTAGTTGCCACGGTACGGGCGCAGTCTCTGGGGGTGCTGGGCCGGACCTGCGCGCGTCAGCCATCGTGCTGTCCGAAACGGCTTTTGCCGAGACAGTGCGAGACGGTGCGCTGCTCAAGGCCGGTATGCCGCAGTTCAACGACTTGTCGAGCCTCGACATTGAATCCGTGAGAAGCTATTTACGCAGCCGAGCCGCGGACGCCAGCGCTGAGCCAGGCGGTGCAATGCATCCGTAGAGATGTGTGGACGGTCGGTGCGCTAGGCACACTGAGAAGAGGGGGCGCCGATGGACTCTGCCGAACGATTTTCGACGGTAGCGATGCAGCCGTCCGAGCGGTTGCCATTCTGGAACCAGGTTCTCTTTTCCAGAATCGGCCCTCTTTCGATACAGGCGCTGAGCCCGGCGAGCTATACGGCAAGCCTGTCCTGTTTTCACTTCGGGCAATTCGAGCTCCTGCAGGCCACCAGCGCACCGGCATTCGTGTGCAACGCTCGCGGCTCCAGTACGCCCGATCTGCTCAATCTCTCGTTTCAGATGCGCGGCCGCACGGCGAATACCACCGCCGGCCGCACTACGATCCTGGGGCCCTCGGATTTCGTGCTGTACGACCCCCGTCGGCCGCTGCAATCGCGCTTCACTGAAATGAATCAGACGTTGATTCTGAGAATCCCGCGTCTCGAGGCACAGCGGCGCCTCCCACAGCTGTCGCGCATCATCGGCACCCCCATGTTTGGAAGCAGCGGGCGCGGCGCCTTGCTCTGCACGTTCGTCCGCAACACGTGGGAGCAGTTGAGCGCCAACGCGGATTCGGGCTGGGCCCAATCTCTGGATGAGGTCATCTGGCCGCTGCTGGATTTCACCTATCGCTCGTACAAGGCGGCCACACCTGAGGTCGGGCGCCGTCAGGCCCGGCGGGATGCGATTGTGGAGTTTGTCGATCGAAACCTGACGCGCACGGATTTGGGCGCTCGCGAGATCGCTCAGGGAATCGGCGTCAGCTGCCGCTACGTGCAAATGCTGCTCGCAGAGATGGACACCACGCCTTCCGCATACATTAACGAGCGGCGGCTGGACTTCGTCGCCCAGCAACTGCGGGCGCGCGGCTCAGCCGCATCGGTCACCGAGCTCGCGTATGGCGTGGGCTTCGACAATCTCAGCACGTTCTGCAAGGCGTTCCGCCGCAGGTATGGCGTGACCTCGCGCGAATACCGGAGGCACTGAGTTCGCTGGGCACCAACTCGTGTTCGGGCCTGTAGAGGTTTGTCCGGGATTCACCTGGATAGATTGAGGAGGTCACAACGAGGGAAGCCCAGTGCCAGATACGAGCCATCCGAGCGAGACAACGGAGTGTGATCTGCTGGTGGCCGGCTCGGGCGCCGCGGGCCTGAGTGCCGCCATCACCGCCGCGTACGCAGGCCTGAAAGTCATCGTCATCGAGAAGGAGCCCGTGCTCGGGGGCGCCACGGCACGTTCGGGCGGCGGCCTCTGGATTCCCGGAAATTCTCTGGCGCAGGAGGCCGGTATCCGCGACACGCGGGAGTCCGCCCTCACGTACATCAAACATCTCACCGGGCCGCGCTTCGATGCGCGCAAGGTAGAGGCGTTCCTGGACACCGGACCGCAGATGGTCCAGTTCATGGAGCGCAACACGGCCGTCCGCTTCGACTTCTATCCCGGATATCCCGACTACTACCCGGATGAGCCCGGCGGCGTCGCGAGCGGCCGGGCTATTTTCGCGCGACCCTTCGACGGCGCTCGCCTCGGAGCGATGCTCGGACGGTTGCGCCCCACTCTGGCGACGTCGACCTTTGCAGGCATTCAGATTGGCGTAGACGATCTGGGCTACTTCATGACTGCGGGCCGGAGCGTGAGATCCGCGTTCCGCGTGGCCCGCCGCATGCTGCGGTTCGGCGTGGACTGGCTGCGCGCGCGCCGCACGTTGCGGCTGACGGGTGGCAACGCGCTCGTGGGCGCGCTACTGGCGTCCGCTGCCGAGCGAGGGGTGCAGATATTCACGGATACGCCTGCCGTCTCGCTCATTGAGAGCAATGGGCGCATCGCGGGCGCCATCACACACGCCCATGGCACGCACCGAATCATGGCACGGGGCGGAGTTGTGCTGGCCACCGGCGGCTTTCCGCATGACTCGGAGTTGCGAGCACGACTCTTCCCGGCCGGTGCGGCCAACAACAGCGTGTGGGGTGCCATGCCGTTCGGCAATTCAGGCGACGGCATCCGGCTGGGCAGGGCGGTCGGGGGGCACCTGAACGAAGACGTGTCGTGCCCGATCGCGATGACCCCCATGATGCGGCTGAATCTCGCCGAAGGTCAGCTCGCAACCTTTCCCGTATTCCTGAACCGCGGCTCTCCCGGCTTTCTCTCCGTCACGCGTGATGGCAAGCGCTTTGTGAACGAAGCCCGTTCGTATCATGAGTACGGCCTGAAGCTGGTCGCCGCGACACTCGGCGAGCCGGAGCCTGCGGCCTGGATGATCGGGGATCGTCGCGCGGTCCGCCGGTTTGGCCTCGGCTATGCGTTCCCGTTTCCGTTGTCGCTGCGCCGTCATCTGCGTGCCGGCCACCTCAAGACGGGCAGCACGCTTGCAGAGCTCGCCCAACGCACCGGTATTCATGCGGCCAATCTGGAGCGCACCGTCGAGAAGTTCAATCGGGATGCGCTTGCC
>JBDTUL010000694.1:0-3408 GCA_040007735.1 Gammaproteobacteria bacterium
CTGCAGGAGGCTTGCGATAGACCGACAGGATGAGCGCCGGCCGCGGCTTCTGCGCCGGCGCGCTCGTCAGCTGCTCGGGGAAGTAGCACCAGACGATGTCGCCGGCGAGCGGCTCTCTCCACCAGTGGGGTTGAGCACGATCGCTCATTCGGGGAAAAGCGTCGATACGACCGTTTTGTAGCGGTCCTGGGGCACGCGCGCTTTCAATGCGTTTAGCGTCTTGTCAGTCACGGGGCCATCGTCCGCCTCATAGGCCGGAATGAAATCATCGGCGAGTTTGCGCAGAGCCTGATGAATGACGTGCGTTTCGGGCATATCCAAGACCTCGGACAGCTTCTTCAGCGTGCGCTCGCTGATGCCATTGGGTGAATCGGCGCCGCGGAGCCGAAAGAGCAAGGTTTTAGGCTTACGCTCTACGCGGGCCGTCTTGGCCTGCCGGCGAGGCGGCAGCGATTTAGCTCTGGCAACCATAGTTTATCTCCTGTGATATATTTAATATATCACTACATCTCGCTCCCGTCACTGAATTGCCTTGGGCGCCATCCGGGTGTCAAGCTGGCGCTGATTGGGCATAATCCCGGTGCAGCGGAATGGGGCCGCACTGAACATCGATGAGGTGATTCTGCCGGGGCGGGAGGTGCGCCTCAGGGTACGCGCGAAGCTCTGAAGCTCGAGCCGCGGGCGGCGAGCATTTGCCACCCGCGGGCTACATCATCCCGCCGCCGCTGCGTCGGGCCGAACGGTAGCCGAAAAGAACCAAACATAAGGCGTGGCACGCTGGGTGGCCCAGGAAATTCACCCTCCGGATGTTTCGAATCTCTCTCCAGCGAAGTCCCAACAAGCTGCGTGGCGCGCGGCAGCCCGACCTCTCAGACGACGCCTTTTTTTGCTTTGCGATCGCAATCTGACGCGAGGGACTCGACGGGTGGAGCACGAGGATTGCGGCTCGGGGCCTTATGAGGCGCAAACTCGCTCATCGAACCGGCAACGGTTCGGCGGTGCCCTGAGGCGATCGCGCCACCTCGAGTGCGGCGGCCGCCATTTGCAGCCAATCGATCTTCAGCACCGAGGCGATCGCCGCAAGCTCTGGCAACGTCGGCTCGCGCCGGCCCTGCTCAACTCCTCGAAGCCAGGACGTTGATCGATAGATTCGCGCAGCCAGCTCGCGCTGAGTGAGCCTTGCGGCCCGGCGACCATTGCGCACCTGCTGGCCAACGGCCATCCGAATCGAGGCTCCATTGGGTCTGTCCATACGAACTCCTTATACGATTCCTGTGTCGTCGTGAATCCGCCGCCGGACTCCACGTGGAAGGGTCGGCGGCGGGATGCGATGCGGTCACATGAGACCGCGCCGTTCCAATTCGGCGATCCGGCGGTGGCGGCGCGCCCGCTCCTCCTCGCGTTTTTCCGGCGCGACCTGTTTGTATTGAAATCCGTTGCGGGTGAGGCGACTGATCACCGTATGTGAGCAACCCAGCTCGCGCGCGAACTGCCCCTGCGTGCGAAGGTCTCTGAGCTCCTGCCCGAGCGCGAGCATCTGCGCGTGCCAGGTCAGAACCCGGAGCGCGGTCTCATGGCTGACCGAAGGGCGCCGTCCCTTCGACCTCTTGCCAGTCGCCGGCTCGTGGTAGTCGGCCCCGCGCGAGATCGTGCGGGCCAGTGTGGTATCACTGAGACCGAGCTCGACCCTCAGCTGCTTCCGGGACATCACGGCCGCCCGCCGTGCTCGCAAGGCCTGCACCTTCTGGTTCCATGCTCTGATCGCCTCAACCTGCGCATCCGTCAGCAACCGCGGTCCGCCGCATAGACTTTGCATGGGGGCATGTCCTGGTAACGCAGGCACGATTGCCTGCACGGCACGGGCGTCATGCCGCTTGCAAGGGGTCCAGGCCGCGAAGCGCTCCGCGAGCACGCACCCGTCCCGGGTGCATGCGCAGGCCTGGAGGCCGAACAGGGCGGCGTGACAGACTGGGACGTGCGGGGAATCTGTGTGTTGAGTTAATGGTCCACGCGCGTCCCGTCGCGCGACTTGCCCATGCCACCCGTGCGCTCGAGGTGTGAAGCAGAACTTCGCCGGCACGCCACAAAAGACGCACCGGCGCTGGCTCGGGCGTCTCACATGAGACCGCGCTCTCTGAGTTTTGCGAGGCGCCGCTGCCGACGGGCGAGCTCCGTTGCGCGTTTCTCCGGTGAGGCCTGTTTGTACTCACCCCCGTGAGCCACGGCGTACGCGACGGTTGCGGGGGCGACGCCGAGCTCCAGCGCGAGGTCTTGCTGCGTCCAGATGGTCTTACGCATGGCTTCGACCACCAGGACTTCGGCATGCCAGTCGAGGATCGTGCTGAGTAGGGTCTCCGCGAGTGCGGGCTTGCGACCTCGCGTCGGCTTCGGGATCGTTGTGTTGCGCTCGCTATCGCCGCGCCGGATCGCTGCAGCCAGAGTCGCCGGAGTGACGTGCAGCTCCCGCGCCAGTTGACGTTTGGTTTTGACGGCATCACGCAACCGCTGCCAGGCCACGACGTCCTGGTGCCAATCCAGAATCCGCGCCACTTCGGCGTCCGTCAGCAGGCGCGGATGACCGTGTACGCTTTTCATGGCTTGCCCCGAATGACGCAGGCGCATTTGCCTGCGCGGCACGGGCTTCACGCCGCTTGCGAGGGGTCCAGGCCGCGAAGCGCTCCGCAAGCGCGCGCCTGTCCGGGCGCGTGCGCAGGCCTGGAGGCCGATCGCGGCGGCGTGACAGACTGGGCCGTGTCAGGCAATCACCGAACTCGTAGGACTGCGGGAGCCTGGGTTTCGTCGGATCGCAAAGCATGCGCATTCGGCCGCCTCACGCACGTCGCTTGGACTTTGCCCGGCGCGGAGGCGCCGGATTCCGGGACAGAAAATGCGGCTGCCGAAATTCGCAGTCCGCCATCTGGTGAAGCAGCTTGCGCGCGTGAGCGCTCTCCAGATGACCGTCCCGCACGAACTGCGCGAGCGTGGTGAAGGCGTGTCGTGTGAAGCAGGCAGAAACGATGTTCGGCGGGAATTCAACAGCGATCGGCCCGAGGACGTGTTTCAGGACAGCGGCACAGCAGTGGACCCGCGCAACAAAGGCTTCCTTCGAATCCTCTTCGGGCGCGCCTTCGACCCGTGAGGATTTCACGCGTGTTTTCACGACCGTGTTCGCTCTGGGCATCGTGCCAAGGGCTCAGGCTGGTCAGGACAGAGAATGCTCGAACGCTACCCTCCGGGGCAGCTTCGGATTCAGCAGCACAGGAACTCTTCTCGCTATCCCGCCCCCTTCGGCCGGCCCTTTCGCTGAGATCGGTCGTCAGACCTTCGACGGGAGAGGTGGCAACACTGAGGGAACCGCGACGTTAAGCGCCAACGGCAACATCAACCATGTGACTTTTTTCGGCACGT
>JBDTUL010000695.1:0-3406 GCA_040007735.1 Gammaproteobacteria bacterium
GTCACTGCGCAACTGTGACTCTTCACGCGGGTTCGAGATGTACCCCGTCTCCACGAGCATCGATGGAATATCCGGCGACTTGAGCACGATCAGTCCCGCCTGCTGAACACGCGGCTTACGCACCTGAACCGAGCGATCGAGCGCAGACAGCACGCGCTCCGCGGCCGTCATGCTGGCGCTGAGGTTAGCGGTCTGCGACAGATCCAGAAGCACCGAAGCAAGCGAATGCTCCTTGTCATCAAGCTTCACGCCGCCCATCAGATCGGCTGCGTTCTCACGCTCGGCAAGCCACCTGCCGGCCTCACTGCTCTGGCCGCGTTCGGACAGCACGTAAACCGAAGCTCCTGCGATCTCGCGATCGCGAATGGAATCCGCATGCACGGAGACGAATAAGTCCGCCTTGGCATGGCGCGCACGGACCATGCGGTCGCGCAGAACAACGAAGTAATCCCTGTCGCGAATCATCACTGCGCGCATGCCAGGCTCGGCGTTGATGCGTGCCGCCAGCGCGCGCGCGATAGCGAGCACCACATCTTTTTCCTGCGTTCCATTGCGACCGATCGCACCCGGGTCTTGCCCGCCGTGCCCGGCGTCCACAGCAATGACAACGTCACGATCGCTCTCGGCCGGCGCATGCGTCGCGCGCACTGGCGGAGGCGACTGATTCCCCACCGCGCCCGTTCCAACCGACACCGCTGGAGGCGTAATGATCGGAGTGCGAGGCGCAGTCGGTTTCGAAGCCCTGGTCGTCGCACCACCGGACGTCGACGGCGAAAAATCCTCGGGAAGGCGTGCCGCTACTCTTTCTTGCCGGCGCGGAAACGCCGAATCGGAAACCGAGCTTCCTTCCGGCGCACCCGCTGACGCCAATCGCGCTCCATCATCTGGCGCGACGTCGCCCACCGCGACAACCAACCGGCTGCCCGCCATCCACTGCGCCCGCGCCGGAGCCGGTGACTTCAACTGAATCACCACGCGCAGCGCCCCACTCGGCCGCATTCCCGTGCGAATGGTTTCAACCAGCCCCGAAGCCGCAGGCACACGCACGCCCCTGGCGAGCCGCGTGCCCTTCAGGTCTACGACGATTCGATCTGGATGATCGAGCAGGAACAGGGAATGCGAAGTGACCGCGGAGGTGTCAAGCGTGACGCGCACACCGCCATCGGCAGTCGAAAGTTTGATGGCGCGAAGCTCAGTGCGGGAAGACGCGGCACACGCGAGAGCCGACACCAGCGTCGCGAGCAGTGCCAGCCCCAGTGCCTTCATCGGCATCCCCAACACAAAAATCTTTCTTATCATGAACTTCGCAACGCAATCTGCTGAGTAATCTACGAGCAGCCCGCCACGATTTCAAGCACTGAGATTTCGCACCCAAGCGTGGCCGTACTCGGAAACGCCCCGAGCCGAGATTTCATGCACGCCCGCACCGACAGATAATGCGACCTGCAGGTCGGCGGGTGGCAGCCAGCCCTCACCCTGCTCCGGCCATTCGATGAGCCAGAGATACCCAGGCAGCGCCAGGTCACGCAAGCCAAGTGGTTCGAGCTCAGCGGGGTCACGCAGCCGATAGAGATCCAGGTGAACGACGGTGATCGACGAAGCCTCGTACGTTTCCAGCAACGTGTACGTGGGGCTCCGGATCGTCCCCGCAACACCGACTGCGTGCAGGAACCCTCGAGACAGCGTCGTCTTGCCAGCGCCGAGGTCGCCCGTGAGGTAAACCACCGTGAGCGCATCGCCATGTTCCGGACGACTTGCCGCCAGCTTCGCGCCAAATGCTTCCGTATCCTCAGGCGTCGACGAGGTGCACGTCAGCGCCACGCAGCGCCAGCCTTCGTACGCCCTACAGGTTTACGCATGTACGCAGCTCACGGGTGACGTCGCTGGCCAAGAGGCCGCGCTCACCTGTACGAGCAACGGCATCCCCCGCCATCGCATGAACAAGCACGCCAACGCGCGCCGCCAACCTAGGGTCTTTGCACTGGGCGAGGATGCCGGCGATTGCACCTGTGAGCACATCTCCCATGCCCGCGCTCGCCATGCCTGGGTTGCCGCGCTCGCAGACCCCCGGCGTAAGCCCGGCCGTGCCCACCAAGGTGCCCGCGCCCTTCAACACCACCGTGCCGCCGTAGCGCTCGACGAGCTGGCTCAACGCCGCCAGCCGATCTCGCTGAATGTCCTCGGTGTGAACGGCGAGCAGCCGACCTGCCTCGCCCGGGTGCGGAGTCAGAATCCAGTTATCGCGGGGGACCGGGGCCACCTCGGCGATGAGGTTCAGCGCATCCGCATCCACGACGAGTGGTTTGTCGGAGGCCAGCACCGCGTCGAGCGCACCACGCGCCCACGCGCTGCGGCCGAGACCGGGACCAATGGCGATAACGCCCGCGCGCTCGATGGCCTCTCCCAGTTCGCCAGGCTCCTCGAGCGGCTGACAAATCAGCTCCGGCCGACCCGAGGCAATCGCTGCAACGTTGTCCGGAGCCACCGCCACCGTGACGAGCCCGGCGCCAACGCGAAGACATGCCTCGCCTGCCAGCCGCACCGCGCCCGGCATGCCGACCCCGCTGCCTACGATCAGCACGCGCCCGAAATCACCCTTGTGCGCACCGCGCGCCCGGCGCGGCAGGGCCCGAATGATTTCAGCATCCAGAATGCGCTCGAGCCGCGGCGTGAATTGGGCCGAGCGAGGCGCGGTGACTTCCAGGTCGTCGCAATAAATGTTGCCGGAGTATTCAGGGCCGTCGCCGATAAACAGCCCGGTTTTCAGGCCGACAAACGTGACCGTGCAATCCGCGCGCACCGCCTCGCCAAGCGCGATGCCCCGGTCACTATCCAGACCCGAGGGCACATCGAGCACAAACACCGGCCGGCCCGCTGCGTTGATCGCCTGAATGACGGGCACCAGCTCATCCCGCACGGCATTGCGCAGGCCGGTGCCCAGTAGCGCATCCACGATCACCTCGCCTTCGCCGAGGAGGGATGCCGAGAACGGATTCATACGGCCGCCGCTCGCCGCGAAGTCATCGTGAGCCTGGCGCGCGTCGCCCTTGAGCTCGCCGCGCGGCGTGGCCATGAGCACCGAAACGGTGAGGCCGGCCGCCTGCGCAAACCGCGCGAGCACATATCCATCGCCACCGTTGTTGCCGCTGCCACAGACGATGACGATGCGATAGGCCGTAGGCCAGCGCGACCGCAGGAAACGGAGCGCAGACTCGCCCGCACGCTTCATGAGCGTGTAGCCGGGCACGCCCAGCGTCTCGATAGCATAGGCATCGAGGGCGCGGACCTGCGCCGCGGAGTACAGCACGGTGGGCAAAGCCATGGCCTGATTATACTGAGACGCAGCGACAGCCCATGACAGAACTCAACTCAATCGACCTGCACGCGGCGAAGCGCGCGCTGTCGG
>JBDTUL010000696.1:0-3405 GCA_040007735.1 Gammaproteobacteria bacterium
TTCGGAAATTCTCGTGCGGTCGCCATCACTTTCAGCGGCGTGGGTTCGGGACGCTGGGTGGTGTTGTTTACGCTAAGATTCATGGTGGCGTTCCATTGGGGCGTATCAGTACGGCAAGCGCGTTATCAATGCCCGGCAGCGGGTCGTCAGATTCGCTCAACATGCAAGCGGCTTCATGCCCAGTGCAACGGGCAAAAGCGATGAATTTGACCAGATTCTCGGCAATGCACAGAAGGTAGGCGCCACCGTCTCGGCGGGGCCTACCGCTTCACGCGGCGAGCGGTCGCGCAATACCCGTCCGTTACCCCCCGCTGAGTCGTCGTTGGCTGCCATGAGTACGCTCGCCATCTGAGGGTACTTCGCGAACCAGGGCAGGTCGCTAGCCGCCCATTCGAGCGTTGAGGCCATGGCGGTCAGCTGCACGATCTCAGCGGGCCGTCGTCCGCCTTCGAGCGTCCACCACCAGCGAGGCAAGGCGGAATACCGCGCGGTCGCTTGGCTGACCCGCCGTTTCGGAAGATAGGAGCCCGGATGTATTCAAGCTATGGACGTCCGCCGCGGAATACATACCACCCATAGCGGAAAAGCATTCACCAGCCGTCCATCTAATACAGGGTCCAAAGAGGCCCCGAGTGTCAATGAGTCTTTGTGTGCCTGAAGTGGGCGATTCCTCTCGCCGCCCTTGAAGTCCTGCCATATCGCCATGGACCGTGCGCGCGTTACGCCTGTACGTTTACAGAGAGTCCTGTTTGGAAGACAAACAAAAGCACTTGGAATTTATCCAATCGGCAGTTGGTTGCGTCGCATGGCGTCCAATCTTTTCCTGCTGAAAGGCTGGACGATAACGCTGATCGCCGCGCTCTTTGCGCCGGCCGCCAAAGACTCTGATCGCCGCTACTTTCATATCGCATATCTGCCGGCCCTGATGTTCTGGGCGCTCGACGGATACTTTCTAGCGCAAGAGCGCCGTTTTAGATCGCTCTACGAGCACGTGAGGCGGCTGGACAGCAAGCAGATCGACTTCTCTATGGGCACGTCCGCCTTCACGCGCGAATTCCGGTACACGTGGCTGGGCGCCATCTTTTCACGAACGCTGCTCACTCTTTCGCGCGCGCCCGCCACTGATCCGTGAGCGCTGTGACATCAGGTTGGCTGTTGCTGTTCATTGCCGAACCTCCCCTACCGCGACGTCCAGTGCGTCGTAGGCGCGCCGGATGCAGCGAACGCCGTGAAGTAGGGTGGTGATCTCGTCTCCCACTTCCGCGCCGGCGGTGCTTCCTGCGCGCCACCTGCTCCTTGAGCACGAACGGACGGTACTATCCGCCGAGGCCGCTTTTTTGGCAGCTGCCGCGGAGATCAGGCGCCGCGCGACCTTGCCGGCCGCAATGATCGAGGGGCTCGTGATCGCTCGGGGGGCACATTCCGCGCGCCCTCCTGAAATGAAGCGCCCTGACGGCGCGAGCACGGATCGTCGGAATGCAAATCGCGCTGGGTCGCCTGCTCGAGGACGAAACGGACTGACGAGCGCGTCTGGAGCTATTTGGCGAGGAAGTCGTGCCGGCTCCCGGTCACGAAATCGAACTGCTCGCGCCGGTAAACTATTAGTGGGCTTCAGACGGGGTAAGACCTGTGAATCGCGAGATGGGCGCACGACGCGCCCATCTGAAGTGCGATATCGGCAGCGCTACTCATGTTTGAAGGTGGTATTCCCTTGTGCATCGATCGGGTTACGTTCGTTCTCGGCGCACACGAACTCCATCAGGGCCTGATCGCGGTCGCGCCGGTATGTCAGTGTGTGCTGGTAGGGCTCCTCCAGGGCTTGCGGATCCTCGAGCCGGATTTCATCGATGAGTAGGTTCGGGTTTTTCGGGTCGAAATGAATGCGCTCCAGAATGTGGAGTTGCGGGCTGTGCGCGGGCACCGGGCCACGCGTGCTCGAGGTGAGGCCGAGGTTTTCCTTGGTGCCGACGGTTTCGACGAACAGAGTGTCTCCCTCCCAATGACCGATCGAGTCTCCCTGGAATGTCGGATCCAGATCGTCAGGGTGCTTGCGACCATCGGTGTAGATATTGCGCCACTGCATCCAGGCTTCGTGGTGAACGATGACACGCCCCGGAGTGAAGAAGAACTCAAGGGGATACTGGGCCACGCCCATGATCGCAGGCATTCCTGGAGGCATGCAGTTTGATTGCGAGGTGGCCACCACGCCGTCATTGGCCTTGGCCGCCGCGCGCCATTTTTCATGAGCGACTTTGTACGGGCCTTTGAGTTTGGGGGGCGTCGGGCGAGCGCCGGGCGCAGAAGTCAGGAACCAGGTCCCACCCCAGTCCGGAAGCGCGTCGAGCGTGGCGTAGTGGCCCTTTGGCGCGACGCTGACGCGCGTAGCCTGAGCATCTGCCGCCATCAGACTGGAAGCGTGAGTGGCTGCCACACTGAGTGCGACAGCTAGTAGCGCTGCATTCTTGTTCATGAGGCCGGCGCCGTGAAAGTGCCGAGCTTCACACCACTCGGCAGAGCGATGCCGATATACCAGCCACCGGGGCGGCCATCCCGCAGTGGGTTCACTTTAACGGATACCTTGTCGCCAGGCTTGAGGGTGCTGCGCTTCCAGCCTTCTTGAATGAGATTCGAAACTCCGTTCATCTCGATGGCCCAGACCTGCGTCTCGCCTTTTTTGTCGGCGACTGCGACCCGAAAGGAGGCGTGCGGATTGGTCCAGGAAAGTTCTTGGACGACGCCGTTGATCTCGATCACGCGGGTTCGATCGAACATCGCCCCTGAGTGGTGCACCAAAGCCGGCGGTGAAGCACCGAACAGGACGAGCGCCACAGCAAGAGTCATCGGCAGCGTTCTGAATTTCACCCTCGAGTTCCTCGCGATTTCGGATCAGATTTTGGGCACGTTGATCGGGCCGCCAGTGGCACGAGTCGGATCGCCGAGCACCGTGCCATCCGGCCGCGTGACGCAAACGAAGAGCCCGCCCTTGCTGCCATCCCTGAGCGGGTTGGCAACCAGCGTCACCACGTCGCCTGCTTTCAGACTCGTCGATTTCCAGCCCTGGCGCTTGAGATTGTTGGGGCTGTTGAGCTCAACCTGCCACAGCGCCGTGCCGCCTGAGCCATTCGGCACTTCGATGTGGATGAACGCATGGGGATTGGTCCACTGGAACTCACGCACCGTGCCTTTCAGCGTCACGCTCTTCTTTTGATCGAACATCGCAAAAGAGTGGTGTGCGAACGCTGGCTCACTCAGACAAAGCGCAATGATGAATATTAGTCTCGTGACGAGGCTATTCATGGCGAACTACTCGTGCGTGCTCGGCAGATTACCGTTTAGGTTGGGCAGGCACTCGACCTCTGAGATGTCGCTGTAATCCACGCGCATCCACTTTTTGGTGCTCTTCCA
>JBDTUL010000697.1:0-3403 GCA_040007735.1 Gammaproteobacteria bacterium
TCTTTTGGCAGAATCACCTTGCGGAAGTGGTCGCCGACGACACCTTCGATGCCATAGTGCCGGGCGAGCCTTTCGTTCACGAACGTGTAGTCGGCATCCAGCAGCTCGATAACGCTGCGGTCTTCGCGCATCACAGTGCCGAACATGAGTTTGGCTTCCTGGTCGAACGCCTGACGCAGGTTGTCGTCGAACTCGCGGCCTTGGGGTTGCGCGGAGGCAAGCTGCCGAAGATGCAGCCATTGAGCTGCGAAGTTATCGACCAGCGCGCTCGCCTTGGGATCCGCCAGCATTCGATTGACCTGGCGCTCGATCTCGCCGGGTTGGCTCAGCCGCTGACCGGCCGCCACCTGCAGCAGCTCCTCGTCGGGCATGCTGCTCCAGATGAAGAAGGAAAGACGTGCGGCGAGATCGATGTCACTCGCGCGGAAAGCCTGGCCAGGCTTAAGCGCTTGCGGCTCCCGTTCGAAGCGATAGAGGACGCGCGGGTCCATCAGAATGTAGGCGAGCGCGCGCTCGATGCCCGCTTCGAACCCGCCCCTGGCACGGCCGGCATCGTAGAAACCCATGATGCGGTCAACTTCCGGGCTGCCTGCTGACAGCGGCGTGCGAAAGGCAAGCGAAGCCAGGCGCGTGACATTCTCGCGCGCGCAGCGCGGCTCATCGGCCGGCGTGTGCGGACGGCAAACGAAGACCTTCTCGCGGCTCGCCGTGTTGCCCGGGCCCGTAGGCGCGAACGGCCCGTTCACGACCACTTTGAAGATCGCGCCTTTGCGCGGAAAGACGGTATACAGATCGTTCACGCCCGCCGCGGTCGACGGATCCACGAGGGCGGCGGTGATGGTGCGCGAGCCAGCCGCGACCTTCATGCGCACCGGACCATTGAGCATGGGCGTGTCGCGGAGCGGGCCGTTGCGGTTCACCGGCACAGCGCGGCCGTCCACTGTCAGATCGACCTGCGGCATCGGTCCCGGCGCACGTCGCATGAAGCCGGAAGCCCCGGGCCCCGCCTCGACCGAAATCTCATACTCGGCATCGAGCGGGAAGAAGTGACTCACGCGGATGCCGCCCCGGGTCCCCAGCGGCAGGCCTTCGAGCTGCGTTTCCTGATTCAACGCAGCCGGCGCGCGGTACACCGTTCGCGCAGCTTCCGTCGACAGGTCGCCGACGGCCAGCCGGCTGATCTTCATCCCGGCATCGAGATAGCCCTGGATCAGCGCCGGTGACGTGCTGAGGACGGCCGAGATATTGTCGAAACCCTTGCTCGACGCATCCGGCGGCAGAAGCGCGGCCGCATCGATCCGCAGGCCCAGGAGGTCGCGGATGACGTTCGCGTACTCGGTGCGGTTCAGCCGGCGCAACATCACCGGAGCGGGCGTCGGAGTCGTAGCGTCGAGCCGCTGCGTCAGCGTCTCAATGAAGTCCTTGGCTTCGGCTTTCGAAGGACGCGGGTTGCCCACCGGCGGCATGACGCCCGAGTCCAGCTTGCGCCTCACCTTCTCCCAGGTCTCGGCATTGGCGCCCACGCGGTTGAAGTCGAGGCCCTCGAACGCGAGATTCGCCTCGTGCTCCTCGGCGTCATGGCACGACATACAGTACTTGCCGATGAGCGGATGGGGCGCATGCGCCGCCATCGCCAATGCGCGGGTGGAGGTTTCGATCCGCGCGGGGAAGAGCAGCGACAGGCTGGCCAGGAAAGCCGTGGCCAACCCGAGTACGACAAAGCGTAGGCCCCGTACAGCGCCGAGCGATCGATACATCGTCCGCCGTCCCCCTCAACTTATAGGGCGAGAGATAACAGACCGCAGCCGGCGCGTAAGAGAGAAACAGTTAGCGGGCTGTTACACCCGCAATATCATCGCCTTAGGGGATGTTAGCGCCCCCCGGGTAACGTGGTTGTCCACGACCGGCACTCTCGACGCTCGCACCGGCCGCCTGTATCCTGCCGGAGGCAACTTTGATGCGTTCCGAACTTCATTCAGCCTTCAAGGGGGAGGCCGACCCCAGCGCCATGGCCGATGCAGACTCAGTTGCCGTTCGCCACCCTCTGCAGAAGGTGTTGTTCTGCGAGCAGATGGAGAAGTCGGAGGCGAGCCAGAAACTGCTGCGCTATCTGGCCGAACGGTCCCTGCGTGGCGAAACTCCGAAGGAAACGGAAATCGCGTTCGACGTCTTCGGGCGCGACGCCTCGTTCAACAGTGCCGAGGAGTCCACGGTGCGCGTGGGTGTACGCGCGCTTCGCCGCAGGCTGCAGGACTACTACGCGAGCCCCGGGCAGTACGATGAGCTGCAGTTCGTCATCCCGAAAGGCGGATATCGACTCATCTGCGTTCCGCGTGAAGCTGTGCCTGCGCACGCACCTGATGAAACGGGGCAGGCGGCGGTTCAGGCATCGGTGCCGGTGCCGGTGCCAGCGCCGGAAGGTTCATTTCCCGTCACCCCGTCTGTCGTCGTCGACGGCAAGGCCGAGGGCGGCACCGCGGTCGCCAGTGCGCAGGCCAGCGCGGCCCGAAGCATGTGGATAGGGCGCTGGGCGCTCGGCGCCACCGCCCTGCTGATCGCGTCGGTCTCGATCAATGCGTGGCTCTGGTTGAACCGCACGAATCTTGCTATCGACCCGGCGGTGGCGGAACTGGCGCAAAGCCCGCTGTGGTCGGGCATCGTCGACTCGAATCGGCCGCTCATGCTCGTGCTCGGTGATGGGTTCATGTACACGAACGTCGATCCGCTCACCGGCCGCGTGCAACTGATTCGCGATCGAGCCATCAACTCGAGCGAGGAGCTGCGGGTGTTTCTCGCGGCGAATCCGTCCATCGCGCATGGGCGCGGCCAGCGGTACACGTCGATGCTTCAGAAGAGCACTGCGATCGGAATGGCTGCGGTGCTCCGGCTCGTGAGCCACCCCGGCCGCGACATCGAAGTGCGGGCCCGCGACGACCTGCAGGTCGACGACCTCCAGAAGTACGACATCATTTATATAGGCCCGCTGTCGCGATTGGGCCCGCTGGCCGGACACTACGAATTTCAGTCTCGATATCGGTATGACTCGAAAACCGCCGGCATCCGCGACATCGTGACCGGCAAGTCTTTCGTACCGGACGGCGAAGTCACGGGAAAACACACGGAATATGCACTGGCGGCGCGCTTCATCGGCCCCGGTGGCAATCGCATCGTCATACTCACGCCCGGTGGCCGGAACTCCGGGATGCTGCTCACCGTGCGCACCTTCACCTCGAAAGAGGGACTGCAGGACGTGGCCCGCCGACTGCTCGCCTTGCGCAACCCGTTACCGGACTGCTTCGAGGCTCTGCTTTCAGTGACGTCGTTTGGGCAAACCGATGTTGCGGCAGAGGTCGTCGATGTTCATACGCTGCCTAACACCGTTATCGGCTCTGCGGGGGCGCGT
>JBDTUL010000698.1:0-3398 GCA_040007735.1 Gammaproteobacteria bacterium
TCTCCCCATGCGCGCGTCTTGGCACCGACACCGACCGTGATCGTCGCGCCCTGCCGACGTGTTGGTCTCGTGCATGAAACCACTGACCGCAATTCGTTTGCCTGCGAGCCTTCTATTCATGGAGCGAATGATCTATCTGAGTATTATGAGGTTGCGGGCGCCGCGCGCCCACTCCACGATTGATACACCAGCGCACACTCAATGGGAGGGATTTTTTCCATGCGATTCATCAAGGTTTACCTGGGCGCGTTCGTCGCGCTCGTCCTGCTGTCCACGCCGGCAGCGGCCCAGCAATATCCCTCGCAACCTATCACGTTCATCGTCCCACGCACGCCCGGCGGCGGTTCCGACATCATCATTCGCACGCTTGCACCCGAACTGAGCAAGAAGCTGGGTGTGCTGGTGCTGATCGAGAACCGGCCCGATTCGGCGGCGATCATCGGCGCGCAGCTGGTAGCGCAGTCCAAGCCGGACGGATACCACTTCTATCTCTCCGACAACTCGTTCTATCAGAACCCAGCGATCAACAACGCACTCCCGTACGACACTTTCAAGGACTTCACGGCAGTGACGATGCTGGCGGAAGGGCCGGTACTGATGGTGGCCAATCCTAATGTACCTGCGAAGAATCTGAAGGAAGTGATCGAGCTCGCGAAGAAAGACCCTGAAAAGTACACCTTTGCCTCCGGTGGCATTGGCTCCTCGACGCACCTCATCGGCGTGCTGCTCAACCTGGAGGCCGGCACGAGGATCCGCCACATCCCCTACAAGTCGGCGGGCGACTCCATCGCGGCCGTCATCGGCGGACACACGAGCTACCAGTTCGGCGGCATCAGCTCCGCCCGTGTGCACGCCGAGAGTGGCAAGGTGGTTCCCATCGCGCTCACCGGCAGCAAGCGCAATCCCGCGATGCCCAACGTACCGACCATGGGAGAGACCGGGCTCGAGGCGGTAGACGTCACCAGCGTCTGGGGCGTGCATGCGCCAGCTGGAACGCCGCTCGCGATCCGCCAGAAAGTGCGCGATGCGTTCGCAGCCGTGATGGCCGATTCCGAAATGACCAGGAAGCTCAACAGCTTGGGCTACACGCCCATCGGCAACACGCCCGAGGAGCATCAGGCCATGACCGAGCGAATCGTGAACCGCTGGGTGGCGCTGTCGAAGAAGGTGAACCTGAGCGACTGATGGATTACCGATTCCTCTTGATGCAGGCCTTCAGCCTGCCATCTGGCTCCAAGTACACGCTGCGGCCCATGAGCGGGACGAAGGAAACGATGCTCATGAACTACGCGGACCTGGCGCCGCTGCTCGAAAACGTTACCTGGGACCTACACCCGGGAGCGCCCGCGCCCCATGGTGACTGGCCCGTGGAGACCCGTGAGGAGTTCTGCCTGCTTTCGGCGAGCCGGCTGCCGATCGTGCGCGAGGCATGCGAGAGCGGCAAGTACAACGCCATCGTGATGCTTGGCGGTGGCGACCCGGGCTATCCCGAAGCGCGCGAGATCGGCCGCAAGCACGCAATTCCTGTCACCGCGAATGCATACGCGCAGATGCACCTGGCATCGATACTCGGCAACAAGTTCAGCATCATCGACATCTCTGAGACACACAATATGATGATGCACGCGCTGGTGGTCCAGTACGGATTCACCAGCCGGTGCGCCTCGATCCGCAACATCAACTTTCCACTGCCGCGTCCGCCTTATGTCGAGCAAGGCTCGGTGCTGGAGGAGCGCGACAAGGCTCGACGCGGCGAACGCTCGGAGATGCTCGAGTCCGCCGTCGAAGAGTCGGTGGCCGCCATCGAGGAAGACGGCGCCGAAGTGCTGATGCTCGGTTGCTCGGCCGCCTTCTGGCTGCGCCCTTTCCTGCAGAAACGCCTCGAGGAGCTGGGATGGGAGATTCCAGTGCTCGAGGGATACAGCAGCGGCATCGCGCAGGCGAAGATGCTCGTCGATATGAAGCTGAGCGTGAGTGGCCTGGCGCTGCCGGGCTCCGCGACCAAACGCATGCGCCGCAAGAAGACTTTCTAGGAATTCTATGAACCGAAACGTGCTGGTGGTAGGCAGTGAGGCGCCTTTTGGCGCTGCCATCGTCGAGCGCCTCAGCGCCGATGGCTACACGACAAAGGGTATCCCGGGCTTGGCCAATCTCGAGGCGGAGCTCGACAGGCTCGAGCCCGGATTTGTGCCACACCGCATCGTCGTGGCGCCGCGTCGCCCCCTCACGACACCGCTCTCCAAGCTTGCCGCTGAGGATCTCATCAGCGACACGGACGAAGCGTTGGTCGGGGCAGAGACCGCCGCGCGCCATCTGCTGCACTCGGCTGAAAAAGGTGCGGCGCGTCGCTTGGTGCTGCTCTCCGGGTGGGCGGTGATGGGCCTTCCCGGCGCAACCACGGCCAGTGCGATCTGCGGCGGCCTCGTCGGGCTCGCCAAGAGCTGGGCACTCGAGCTCGGTCCCGAAGGCGTCACGGTAAATGCAGTCGTCGCCGGCCCCGGGGTCGATGGATCCAATTGGGCCGAGACGTTGCCGCCCACGGGAAGTCACCCGACTGACCAAGAGATTGCTCATGCTGTCGCCTTCTTCCTCGACGAGCGCTCGAGCGGCGTTAACGGCCAGATCATGTTCGTTTGCGGCGGCCTCACGCCCGGAATCATGCCCACATGAAAAATACTGTCCTCGTCACTGGTGTTGCACGCGGCATCGGCCGCGCGATAGCCGAGCGCCTTATGCTTGAGGGTTACGCCGTCATCGGTAACGATATCCTCGACGATCCGCCCGCGGGCATGGCCGCGTTCGAAACCTGCGACATGGCGGATCCCGCCAATGCGCGAGCCGCCTTGGCCCGGCTTGTCGCCAAGTCGCCGCCGACGCGGCTCGTCAATTGCGTCGGTTCCTCGTTCCGCGAGAACCTGAGCGAGGGCAACGGCGAGAAACAGCGCCGCCTGATCCGCCTCAATCTCTCCAGCGCGCTCGTTGCCACGCAGAGCGTGTTGCCCACCATGCGGGCGGCGAAGTTCGGCCGCATCGTCAATATCACCAGCCGCGCGGTTAACGGCCGGGAGACTCGCAGTGCCTATGCCGCGACCAAGGCCGGCCTCGCAGCAATAAATCGCACCTGGGCGCTGGAGTTGGCGGCCGACGGCATCGCTGTTAATGCCGTGGGCCCGGGGATGATCAACACCGAGCTTTTCCGGCGCAACAACCCCCCGGGCTCGCGAGATGTGTATCGGTTGAAGGATGCGATCCCGATGCACCGCATGGCAGAGCCCGACGAGGTCGCGCAGACAGTGCTCTACTTCCTCGACGAGAAGATCACGTACGTGACCGGGCAAATGGTATTCGTGTGCGGCGGGCTTTCGATGGGAACCTACGCGCCGAAAATCGCGGCCTCC
>JBDTUL010000699.1:0-3396 GCA_040007735.1 Gammaproteobacteria bacterium
CGCCGTACGATCGCGAGTGGTGCTGATGCCGATGTCGACATACACGCGCCCGCCACCCGGATTCACCTGAGAGTTGGTCGCCCGCGTTTCCTTGATGACGCGCGCGAGCTCCGCGGCCTTTTCGACTTTCAGCTTCGAGTACCCGAGGCTCGCGCTGGACGGCGTGCGAATATCCACCGCGATCATGCGGCCATCGGACTGCGGCAGGAAGCTGGTTCCACCCACCGTGGCCTGCAGCAGCAGCGCCAGGCCGAGGCAAAGAACGGAGATCACCGCCATCCACGTTCGATGGTGTAAGGCCCAGGCAATGACGTTTCCATATCGGTCGGACTGCCTGTCGAACCACACATTGAATTTCGCCAGTGCCCGGCCGACGCGACTGCGTGGACGGTGCGCCTGGTCCGGCGGGTCGCCCCAATACGCCGACAGCATGGGGTCGAGCGTGAACGAGATGAACAGGCTCACCAGCACGGACGCTGCGACAGTGACCGCGAACGGACGGAACCACTCACCCGCCTCGCCGCCCATGAAGGCCACCGGAACAAAGACCGCCATGATGGACATCGTGGTCGCCGTAACGGCGGGCCCGATCTCGGCCGTGCCATTGCGGGCGGCGGTGATGCGGTCTTCACCACGCTCCATGTGACGCACGATGTTCTCGCGCACTACGATTGCGTCGTCGATCAACACACCGATGGCCAGCGACAGGCCGAGCAGCGTCATGAAATTCAGCGTGAATCCGCACGCCCACACCGCAATGAATGCCGCGATGGCCGACGTGGGCAGCGACAGCGCAGTAATCAGCGTGGAACGCCATGAATTCAGGAAGGCGTACACGACGAAGATGGTGAGAATCGCGCCGAAGATGAGCGCCTCGACCACGTTCCTCAGATTGCCCTCGGCGTCATCGCCGCCGTCGTATGTGACATCGAGCTTCGTACCCGTCGGCAGCGTCTTGGCTGTTTCGCCCACCACATCGCGGACCTTCGCCGCGACAGACACCGTGCTCGCCTCACGTGAGCGGCTGATAGAGAGCCCGACATTCGGCCGGCCGTTGCGCAGGCTGTATCCCTTGGACTCCGCAAAGCCGTCTGCGACGCTTGCGACCTGCCCCAGGCGCACGATCTCGTTGTCCTGGCGCTTGAGCACGATGTCTTCGAATTCCCGGGGCGACTCGATGCGGCCCACGAGACGGATGCTCTGCTCATCCATCGTGCCGATCACACGCCCCACCGGCGCCGTGGTGTTCTGGGCGCGCAAGCCGTTCACGACATCGGCAACCGAAATGTTGTACTCGCGCAGCTTCTGCGCGTGCAGCAGCACGGAAAGCTCGCGCTGGAGCGAGCCGTTCACGTTAACCGTCGCCACGCCATCGATGCCGCGGAACCTGTCCGCGAGCACGTCTTCGGCGAGGCGCGAAATCTCAGCGTGGCTCTGGCTCTCCGACGAGAGCGCCAGCTGCATGATGGGCTGCGAGGAAGGGTCGAACCGGAACAGCACCGGCTCGCGCATTTCCACCGGCAGCTTGTGGCGCACGGAGGCGATGGCGTTGCGGATTTCGTCAGCCGCCTCCGACATGTCCTTCTTGAAGTTGAAGATGATGACGATGCGCGCGCTGCTCTCCGAGGCGGTCGAGTGAATCTCGTACACCTGGGGAATGCTCTGCAGGGACTTCTCGACGCGATTGATGATTTCGCGCTCGACGGTTTCCGGCGAAGCACCGGGATAAGGCACCGTGACCACCATCACCGGCGGCTCGACGTCCGGAATCGGGTTGACGCGCAGTTTCTTGAACGCCAGCAACCCGAGGCACATGAGCACGATGACGATCGCGACCGTCGTCACCGGCTGTTTGATACTGAAGTTGGAGAGGAACATCGCCTACCTGCCCGAAGCGACGGTGTTCGACCGGCCTTCTGCAAGCACAGCCGTGGGACGAGTGTCGCCGGCCACCGTGACCGGCTGACCATCCTGCAAGGTGGACGTGGGATAGCGCAGCAGTGTGTCGCCTTCGGCAAGGCCACTCTGCAACACGAATTCCCCGTTGCGCGCGTTGCGCTCGCCGATGCTCACACTGACTTTGTGCAAGGTGCGATCTTTGACTCGCCACGCGAACGCGCGATCGCCTTCCCGCACCAGCGCGGTGGCCGGCAGGGACAACGCCGCCGTGTGTCGGATTTCAATGCGGCCTTCCGCATAGAGGCCGGCGACGTTGGGCTGTTGCTTCGCGTCGTCGAAACTCACCAACACTTCCACCTGACGCGTAGTGGCGTTCGCCGCGGGGTTGACGCGGGTGACAGTGCCTGGGAAAGCCTTGTCCGCGAAGCCGTGAACGCGGAACTCGACCCGCTGGCCGGCCCTGACCTCACCGATGCTGTCGGCCGACACCATGCCCTCGAAACGCAGGCTGCGGGGGTCGATGACTTTCAGCAGTTCCTTGCCGACCTGCGCGGTGTCGCCTGCGGACACCTTGCGGTCGCTGACCACGCCGTCGAACGGGGCACGCACTTCAGTGCGCTCGAGTTGTTGGCGCGCCGAGACAACGCGTGTTTTCGCTGCCTCACGGTCGCTCTGGGTCGTGTTACGGCGGATCTCGACGTCTTCCAGCTGCTGCGTGGACACCACGCCCGTCTGGCGCAGCGTGGCCATGCGCTGGAACTGGCGCTCGGCCTGTTCAAAAGCCTGAACGGCTGCGCGTTCGGAGGCTGTGGCGGCCACGAGCGTGTCGCGGATTGCGGTGGCGTCCAAGCGCACGAGCAGGTCGCCGCGCCGGACGGGGTCACCGTTTTCCTTCAGAACGGCCAGAACCACGGCCGGGACTTCGGCCCGCAGGTCCGCGCGCCGCTCGGGCTGCACGGAACCCGTGATCGAAGGGCCGGAGGCCAGCGCGCTGCTACGCACGGCAAGCAGGTCTTCAGGCGAGATCAGCAAGGGGTCTTTGGCCGCGGCGACCTTTGCCGGTGCACCCTCGCCTGCGTCCTTCGCGCCTGAGCCGGCCGACTGGCCACAGCCAGACACCGTGAACACCGCCGCCAGAACGGCGACGAGACTGATTAGCCGAACCGTTGTATTCCTTGACCGCACCCGAGCTCCCTTCGACGTCCGATCCATCAGCGGCGAAATGCTCTGCCCGGCACCTGAACGGTGCATGCCTGATCGCCTGGTCCGCATTCGACGCATAGGATTGTAATTCGTTCTGCCACCTGGGCGCCTGTCCGATTGATAGCCGTCGTAACGAGGGCTATCAATCGGACAGGCTCCATGGCAGAACACAGTAAATCCTGTGCAGTTACAGCAATTGCATGCCCGCCGCGCGCCGTCGTTCAGGCGTTCAGGCGTTCAGGCTCTCAGGCGTTCAGGCGTTCAGGCGCTCAGGCGCTCAGGCGCTCAGGCGCT
>JBDTUL010000700.1:0-3395 GCA_040007735.1 Gammaproteobacteria bacterium
TCCCAATAGTAGATTTCGCGGAAGCGCCCGCCCGGCACCACGTAAGGAAATCGAAAATCCAGCGCGGACGAATTCGTCGGCGGCACGAGCGGCTTGCGAATCAGAACAGGCCATAGCGCCGCGATGTGCTCGCTCAACGAGGGGTGCGTGCCCTGAGGGGCAGGCGCGACCAGCGCTTGCGGAACAGTGAAGTGCTCGCGCACGAACGCGGCTAGCGCTTCCTTCGTCGGATACGAACCTGCGCGATATTCGGCGAGGATCTGCTGCGGTGGCTGTTTTGGAACCGCATCAGCAAATGTTTTGCCGTCCGCGAATACCGATTCCATCTGCACGCGCGTGAAGAGGTCACCAAATAATTCCGCGGGAGATTGAGCCTGCGATGGCTCGAGCGCGAACCCAACGCTCGCGCCACTCCATAGCAGGACAACGAGCAACGTCTGCCGCCACCGAAACGCCATAGCTGTATATAAACACAGAGCTGAAAACCGCTCTATTATATAGGGGTAGACGCCGCCCTGCGGATTCAGACGCGCACGCCTTGAGTTATCACCGCTACACCCGCCCATACTCTCAAGCTCAATCCGAGAGGGGTCTCATGAAGCGCTGGATCATCGAATCACCATGAAACGAATCGTCATCGCGCGTGCCCTGCTCGCCGTCACCGCAGCGTTCGTCGCCGGCCTGGCGCTCGCCGCCGACGCCGCTCCTGGCAGGGGCCCGGGCTGGACCGGCATCACCAACCCGAAAGACGTGATCGCCGCGCGCGAAGAGTTGATGGTGCACATCGAGGAGCTGATGCAGCCCATCGACACTATCCAGGTCAAAGACGCCTACGATCCCGGCACGCTGCGTTTCAACGCCGAAGTCATTACCGCGATGCTGCTGGCCCTGCCGCATCTCTTCCCGCCGACGACGAACCGCTACGATCCCAAAGATAAGCTGCCCGAGACGCTGGCCCTGCCGGGAATCTGGAAAAACTTCGGGGACTTCTACAAGCTCGCGGCGGCGGCATCCGTGGCGGCGACGGAGATGGCGGAAACCGAAGGCCTGCCTTCTCTAAAGCGCGCCAGCCTCAAGCTCCGCGCCAGTTGCGATGCGTGTCATACGCTGTATCTGCTGCCCTACGAGCCGCCGAAGGTGCTGGACTCGGACCTGAAATTCGACTTCGATTCAGCGCTGCGAAAAAAGTGATCGACGAAAGAGGACCCTGCCGATGAAGAGTGAAAACCGATTCCTGACGACCCACGTGGGGAGCCTGCCGCGCCAGGAAGAACTGATGCAGATCATGTTCGCGCGCGAGGATGGCATTCCCCTCGACACGGCGGCGGTCGAGGAAAAAGTGTGTCGCGCCGTCGAAGACGTGATCGCGCGCCAGCTCAACGCCGGCGTCGACATCGTCAACGACGGCGAGATGTCGAAGCCCAGCTACGCCACTTATGTGAAAGACCGGCTCAACGGCTTTGGCGGCACGGGCAACAGCTTCAAGTTTCAGGATATCGAGGCGTATCCCAACACCAAGGCCCGGGTGTTTGCCGATGCGGGGCGCAAGCATCGCAAGACCCCCGCGTGCAACGGGCCAGTGAGCATGCGCGACGTGGAAGCGCCGCGCCGGGATGCGCAGCGCCTGAAGGCATCGTTGCAGGGGAAGAGCCCCGCAGGTTTGTTCCTGAGCGCGGCCTCTCCGGGCATCACTACATTCTTCTTCCGCAACGACTACTACCCCAGTCACGAAGAGTACGTTTTTGCGTGCGCCGAGGCGTTACGCCACGAGTACGAGGCCATCGTCGAAGCGGGCATCATGTTGCAGATCGATTGCCCGGACCTGGCGATGGGGCGTCACACCCAGTTCGCGGACCTGGACCTGGCGGGCTTCCGGAATCGCATGGAATTGCACGTGGAAGCGCTCAATCGCGCCCTCGTGAATATTCCCGCCGAGAAAGTGCGCATGCACCTGTGCTGGGGAAACTATCCCGGCCCGCACCACTGCGACGTGCCGATGGCCGACATCATCGATGTCGTGTGGAAAGCCAAGCCGCACGCCGTGGTCTTCGAAGCCGCCAACCCGCGCCATGCGCACGAATGGACGGTGTTCGAGAAGCTCAAACTTCCCGAAGGCAAGGTGCTCGTGCCGGGCGTGATCGAATGCCAGTCGAACTATATCGAGCATCCGGAGCTCGTCGCTCAACGCATCGAGCGCTACGCGCACCTGGTCGGGCGCGACAACGTGATGGCCGCTGTGGATTGCGGGTTCAGTATTCACGTTGGATCCGGTGGAGTGGATCCGGATGTGGTGTGGGGGAAGCTCGAGGCACTGGCGCAGGGTGCTGAGATTGCCAGTCGCAAGTTCTGGCGTTGATGGCTCGAGAGGCCCTCAATCGCCGGGCGGCTCGGAAGCCATTTATTCATCGCAGCTTCGGGCAGCCCTCAATCGCCGGGCGGCTCGAAAACCTTTCTTTTTCAGACTTCGTCAGACCTTGCGCGAATCGAATCGCGCCAGCACCTCGCCCGCCCACCCCATGATGGCCTTGGAGCGAATCTTCCAGGTGCCATCCACCTTCGCCACGACATCGCGGATGTGGCCGCACCAGTGCAGGTGCGGCGGCTGGGGCGGCCGGTTGATAGTGGCCCAGGCGTAGGAGCGCACTACCCAATGGTCCGGGCGCCCGTCCGGGTCGGCCTCGAAGACGAACTGCGCCATCTGGTGCTGGTGACCGGGGAACCCGGCGCGCTCGTGAAACTTCAGGACGAGCTTGCGGATCTCATCGCGGCCCTGGCGGACTTCGAGCTCGCCACTGCTCGTCTCCTCCGTCGCGGTGGCATCGTCGGTGAACAAGGCGACGTAGCCTTCGGTATCGCCGGTGTCGAGCGCCCAGCTATAGCGCGCATAGAGCTCGTAGATTTCCATGCGGTCTTGCGCGGCAGGTGCGTGTTTCATCGCCTCAGGATAAGGCACTTACCTCGAGATTGGGAACAATGAGATCGTCGAGGAGCCGGCGAGCGTCGGCCAGCTCGCCCCACGCCTGGATGGCCGCGAGAAAGTGGTCCACCTGCTCCCGGGGCAACGGGTACCGCGCATAGTCCATACACGCCTGGAACCTGCCCAGATGCTCTTCATCGGACAGCGTGTTGCCGGGATACCCGGGGGCAATGTCGAGCTGGCGCTGATGGGTCACCCCTCCAGTCGTCCGGATGATGACGTCTACCGCGCTGTGGCCTCGCGCATCGAGCGCAGGGTCTCCTACGCACGTTATGCGCCCAATCAAACGTTGAACCTCGGGAGCGGCGATTTCAGCGACCCTGAAATGAGTCAGTAGCGACGCGCCTCGCACGAGGGCATTCGCCACGCAGTACTGCGCGCTGAACTGCGCATCCACTCGCGGATTGTCGCCAGGCCG
>JBDTUL010000701.1:0-3393 GCA_040007735.1 Gammaproteobacteria bacterium
GTTCCCCGGCGTCGTGTCGGAGGTCGCCTCGCCCCGATCTGGCGCGCCGCCGGTTTGCCGCTGATATTCACTGCCTCGCCCATGTACAGGCGCGCGTTGAGGGGCGAGGTCTGCCGACGTGCGCAGCACGAGGCCGACCGACCACGACGCCGGGGAGCCTCACACGCACGCCCGTCACTTCTGGCACATGCCCCACATGCCCCCGCTGAGCAACGCCGCCGATGCGCTGAGCGCGAGGCCTCCCGACAACGCCGCAAGAAGCCCTCAATCGCCGGGCGGCTGAAGAACCCCCGCAGATGCACCGTCTGCCGATGCGCGGAGCGCGAGGTCCCTGCCCATGCCGCAGTCATCATCGATCAGCGCACGATACTGCGCTCAGACGTCCCGATGAACTCCGCAAACACCGCCACCTCGGGCTGCGACTTGCCGAGCTGCTTCAACTGCACCACCGCATCCGACAGCTTCAGCTCCGACCGGTACAGCACCCGAAACGCATTCTTGATGTTGCGAACCTGCTGAGGCGAAAACCCCCGCCGCTTGAGCCCTTCCGAATTCACCGAGTGAGGCGCAGCCGGATTGCCGGCCACCATCACATACGTAGGCACATCCCGCGTAACGATGGCCCCACCTGCGATGAACGCATGCGCGCCCACTTTGCAGAACTGATGAATCGCAGCCATGCCGCCGAAAATGACCCAATCCCCAATCTCGACATGCCCACCCAGCGTTGCGCAGTTGGCGAAAATGAGGTTGTTCCCGAGCACGCAGTCATGCGCCACATGCGAATACGCCATGAAGAGGTTGTCACTGCCAATGGTAGTGACCCCCTTGTCGTGCGTCGTGCCGCGATTGATGGTGCACGACTCGCGAAACACGTTCCGGTCGCCGATGACCAGCCGCGTCGGCTCGCCCTTGTATTTCTTGTCCTGGGGCGCATCGCCGAGCGATGCGAACTGAAATACGCGATTGTCCTTGCCGATGCGCGTGGGCCCGTTGATGACCACGTGCGGCCCGACCTGCGTGCCCGCCCCGATGACCACGTCCGGCCCGATGATGGAGAACGGCCCCACCGTCACGTCCGCAGCCAGCTGCGCTTGCGGTGAAACGATTGCTCGCGGATCGATCACGGCTTGTCCGCCGCTTTGCCCACCTCGGGCGCGACCATCATTTCCGCATGCGCCACTTCGGCATCGTCCACCAGCGCGGACGTGGAAAACTTCCAGATGCCCTTGAACGCCCGCTCGAGTTTCGCGGTGAGGATGAGCTGATCGCCCGGCTCCACCACCTTGCGGAAGCGCGCCTTGTCGATGCCCACGAAATAAAATCGTGTGTTGTGATCCGGAATCACACCCGCAGTGACGAACGCGAGAATGCCCGCGGTCTGCGCGAGCGCCTCGATGATCATCACACCCGGCATCACCGGCCGATGCGGGAAATGCCCTGGAAAGAACGGTTCGTTATACGTCACGTTCTTCAGCGCCCGGATGCTCTTGCCCTTCTCGAGCGCGGTGACGCGGTCGACGAGGAGGAACGGGTAGCGATGCGGAAGCTGGATGAGGATGGCATTGATGTCGAGGGTAATCTTCTCTCGACCGGATTCTTCTTCAGTCATTGTCCTCGTCCTGGTTTGCCGATCGCTGCGTGCCTGAGGCGCGTTCCAGCGCTGCGAGGCGGCTTGCCATCGAATCGATGCGTTTCAGGCGGCCGACGATACGTCGCCAGGTGCGCGCATCCTCGGCGGGAATGCCGCCGGAGTATACGCCGGGGCGCGTGATGGAATGGCTCACCATGGTGAGCCCGGTGACCGCGACGTCGTCGCAGATAGACAGGTGTCCGACAATGCCGACCATGCCGCCGATCATGCATCGCTTGCCGACCGTCACACTCCCCGAAAGCCCGACGCATGCCGCCATGGCAGTGTGCGCGCCGATGTGGCAGTTGTGTCCAATCTGAATCTGGTTATCGAGCTTCACGCCTTCCTCCAGCACCGTGTCCCCGATGGCACCGCGGTCGAGGGTGGTATTCGCGCCGATCTCACAGTCCGCGCCGACGATGACGGAGCCCACTTGCGGAACGTTGACCCAGCGTTCGCCGTCCTTCGCGTAGCCGAACCCATCGCCCCCGATCACCGCGCCCGGCTGCACCACTACCCGAGCACCCAGCTTCACGTGATGGCACACCGTGACGCGCGCGATGAGCCGAACGTCCTCCCCGATCTCCACACCCTCTTCGATGATCGTGTGGGGGCCGATGACCGAACGCGCCCCGATCACTGAGCCTGCGCCGACACAAACAAACGGACCCACGTGCGCGGTGGGATCGACGCGCGCATCCGGCGCAACCACGGCCGACGGGTGAATGCCCACCGGAGCTACCGGACGCGGATAGAGAACCGCAGCGATGCGAGCAAACGTAGCGTGAGGATTCGCGGCAACGAGGAATGCGACCGGGCACGCCGCCGCCGACTTCGCGTCGAGCACCACGACGGTCGCCCGCGTTTCCGCGAGCTGTGCTTTCAAACGTGGATTGGCGAGAAAGCTGACGGCGCCCGCATGCGCGCCGGAAAGCGCAGCAATGCTATCGACGCGCGTAGCCGGGTCGCCATGAAGCTCGCAGCCGAACCGGACTGCGAGCTCCCCGAGCGAAAGGGACATTCGTAAACCGCTGCCGCGCTGTGAGCTAGGAGCCTGAGGGCGGGCGCGCGGCTTACTTGGCCGGCGGGGCCGGCTTCGCGCCAGCGGGCGGAGCTGCCGAACCCGCGGCCGCCTTCGGCGCACGAGCCTGGAGCGAGCTCAGGATCGCGGGCGTGATGTCGAGCGTGGGCACCGAGTAGATGACGCCATCGGCGATGACGAGATCGAAGCCCTGCGCCTTCGCATACGTGCGCACTTCTTCGATGAGCGTGCGCTGCAGGCGCGACATCTCTTCGTTACGGCGTGCATTGAAGTCGTCCTGCACTTCCTGCCGGCGGCGAGCCAGATCCCGCGCGCCATCGCGCAGGTCTTTCTCGGAGCGGGTGCGCTGTTCTTCCGACATGGTGGCAGCGTCTTTCTCCAGCCTGTCCTGCTTGGACTTCAGGGACACTTCCTGCTGCTGCATCTCTTTCTGGCGGGGCGTGAATTCGGTGCGGATCGCATCGAGTGCGACCTTGGCCTGCGGGGACTCTTCGACGAGGCGCCCGTAGTCGACCACCGCGATCTTCAAATCCACAGACCATGCCGGCGCAGCCATCAGTGCCGCCACCAGCGCAATTCCCCACATCTTCGAATTATTCAAACGCTTCACGAAACACTTACCTCTTGAAGAGCGGCGCCCTGCCGCGGTGTCGCTAACAGCTTCGCACCCAGGAGCCTAGCCGAGTAATGGATCGCCTGCTGCGGCCGCCCCCCATCG
>JBDTUL010000702.1:0-3392 GCA_040007735.1 Gammaproteobacteria bacterium
CCGGGGAATCCGTGCCCGATGTCGTCCGAATCTTCAGTTGCTTGCCGCGGTTCGCCACCAGCCAAAGCCATCCGCTGCCCACATGCGCCGCCCCCGCCACCGCGAGCTGCTGGGCGAGGGTGGCAAAGTCGCCAAACGCTCGATCGATCGCGCGGCACAGCTCCCCGCCCGGGCGCTTTTTCGACGGCGTCAGGCTTTGCCAGAATAACTCGTGGTTCCAGGCCTCTGACGTCGCTGCGAACAACTCCGTGTGGCGCGCGTGCTTGCGTGCCCAGAGAACGATATCCAGGGCCCCCTTGTGCGCCAGTTCCGGGTGCTCGCGTGAGAGCTGGTTGGCCAACGCGATGCACGTCGCATAATGACAGCCATGGTGAACCTGAACCGTTCGCGAGGAAATGACCGGCGCCAGCGCTCCGGCGAGACAAGGCAACGGCTGCAGTACGAACGGACCGACCGGCACGGCAGCCGACGGTTCGTGAACGCGCGGCGTCAGCGTGCCGCGACGAGGGGCTAGTGGCTCGGCTTCTGCCATCGTGGCCAACTTGCTCTGAACCAGCTGGCGCTTCGAAATCTCACCGGCACTCTGCAGACGCGGCATATGTGGCCGCGCTTCCTCGCGCACTCGATGACTATCGCGCTCGCCCATATCGCTTCGATACGCGATTCGGACGCGCTGGCCCACGGAGCTCGGTGTGAACTGGGACCAGGTCAGTATTCTCCACTGCTTTCGGCCACTCGCTTGCGGCCGCGGCCTGCGCAGGCGCGCAGCACTAGCCGCCGCAAACTTGCGGGAGGCGCACATGAAATCGTCTAGCTCGGATCTGGAGCTCTTCCACGCGCTTTCCAGTCGCGGCCGAGCACGTTCCCAGATCTTCACCTGCGCTCGGGCGCTCGCGACGAGCCAGATTTTCCCTTTGCGCACGTGAGCACCACTTGCCGACGCAAACTGGCGGGCGAGGATCACGACGACTCCGGGTACGCGATCGACGAACCGGGCGGTCGGCGAAGCTGCCGACGGCTGCTCCACTTGCGGTGGGGTAGGCGCATTCGGAGCGCTGGCCGGTAAGGGGACTTCGGCCAGCGAGGTTGGAATCGCATCCTGGACCAGCTCAGATCTCACAGTCCGCCAGGCGCTCTCCAGGCTCGCCCACGCGTCATCCCAAGTGCCATTACGCTGGGAGCCGCAATGGCGTCTCGCGAAATTCGTCTTCAGTACCTGGATGTCGTGCTCGACGAGGCGGCTTAGTTTTGTGACGTCGTCAGTGTCGCGCGCTGCTCGTTGAGCCGCCCCGCTGCGAGCAGATCGCGTGCGATCAGCCCGGGTGATTGCTGTCATGGCTCATATCCCCGATCTGTTAGTTCAAGAGCGCCCTCCGGCTCCCCAGGCTCGGTGCTGCTGGCAGCGCCACCTGGTGCAGTGGCGGTGGCAGGCGGTCGATAATTTCTCGGCGAGGTCTACCATCGCTGACTATAGAACCTTATAGAACACGCGGCCGAGTTGCGGGTTCCCGGGAGGAATGACCGAGTAACCGGGATTCGCGGATCGAGCTCTCAGCGCTGCTCAGCCGCAGCTTCACCCCACCGAGAGCTGTACCGGCGCGTCACTGTCATGTGACTCCACCACCATGTCGGCGCCGTACCCGTGACTGACTCGATCCGCGCGTACCATGCGCCACAGCTTGGTTGCTGAATGCGCGCATCGAAATCGGCCGTGACCTTCGCGGACACGACGTCGTCCTCGGTCTTGCCCTGCGCCAGGAGCGCAGCGATGCGATCGCGAATCGTCAGCACCAGGTCGCGATGTGCGATGACTGCGGCTCTGTCCACGGTCGGGCCGTGGCCGGGAATGATCTTCGTGGCCGGGCCGGCGCGGCCGATGAGGGCCCCGAGCCCATCAAGCAGTCCCGCCAGCGTGCCGCCGTTGTTGCGATCGATGTTCGGATATTGGATCGAGCGGTAGAAGTCGCCGGGCATGATGACGTCGAGACCGGGGAAACAGACCAGGGTGTCGCCGTCGGTATGCGCACGCGGCACGGCGATCAACTGCACTTCCTCGCCGTTGAGGTGCAGCGTCAAGCGATTGCCGTAGGTCATTTGGGCAAGCCGATCGGCGCAGTCGGCACGCCGGCTGCCCGTTCGGCTGCGGGTTCGG
This sequence comes from Gammaproteobacteria bacterium, assembly GCA_040007735.1. Taxonomy (GTDB): domain Bacteria; phylum Pseudomonadota; class Gammaproteobacteria; order Steroidobacterales; family Steroidobacteraceae; genus JADGHX01. The sequence goes on from JBDTUL010000702.1 coordinate 2,153, forward strand.
GTGTGCGAGCCGATAGCGCAGCTCCTCGCGCGCGATGATTGTCGCGCCCATCGTGCCGAAGTTCACATTGCCGCCGGTGTGGTCCCCGTGAAAGTGCGTGTTCACGACATAGCGGATGGGTTGAGGCGTCAGCTGCCGGATGGCGGCGGCGAATTTGTCGCTGAGTGGGGCGAACTGCGTGTCGACCATGAACACACCATCCGGCCCGACAAGTAAGCCGATGGTGCCGCCCTGGCCGTCGAGCGTGTAGAACTTGTCGGTGATCTGGTTCGTCTTGATCACGACGGTGCTGAAATCCGGCGCGCCTTGTGCGAACAGCGCCGGCGCCGTGAGCATGAGTACGGCAAAGCATATGAGGCTGAAAACAAGTCTCACGGCGGACTCGATGCTGCCAACGGCACGCGGCTTCTTGAACATGGCTCGTGATACCTCAAGACGCATGGGCTGCGCTTTCGCGTTCGACAAGCTTGACCAAACGGTCTGCCTTGCCTGGATCCTCCAGGATCATCCGCAGAAACACGCGCACTATGAAGTCCGGCTCCGATCGTGCTTGCTCAAAGTCGCGCAGGCGGGCAAGGCCGATGTGAAAACGAGCTGCAAACTGCGGCTGACTCAGGCCCGTCTTTTCACGCACCAACCGCACTTCACGCGCGAGTTGTCGTCTGCAAAAAAGCGATCACGCGCAAGCGGCCGCGAGCGAATACTCATGATGTAGTCCACCAAGGATTGATTCGGCTCGGACAGCATACGATTCTCCGCGACGATGTCGCGAAGCGGGCTCTGGGAGGGCTTTCGCAATGACCGGTGGATCGGGAACACCGGGGCCCAGTGCCATGTGCGGGCGCCCGCCATTGTAGTGGCGGATCCAGGAGCTTAGGAAACCGCAGGTGCGATTCAGACAGTGGGATGAGCCAGTCCGACAGTCCCTGCGCATTGTGCCGATCACGCGCTCACAAATAGCGTTCATCGTTGGACTGCGCGGCGCGGACTTCAACACCCCGATCCCGAGGGCCCGGATCGAATCGTCGAGCTGGCTCAAGAAGATGCTGTCGCGATCGTGAAGCAGGAATCTGTAACGGCCCTCGTATCCGACCACCTCACGCAACTGCTGTAAGGTTCAGGCAGCACTCGGATGGGCGGTGACGTTACAGTGGATCAATCGGCGGCTGCGGTGCTCAATCACCACAAACACATACAGCAGGCGAAAAGTCGTCGTAACAGCGACGGCGAAGTTTCAGGC
>JBDTUL010000703.1:0-3391 GCA_040007735.1 Gammaproteobacteria bacterium
GGGTCGGCCACCTCACCGGCTCCGGCGAGGGCCGTCACCAGCCCCCGCGGCGGAACAGGATCACCGGGATGGTCTTCAGCATGATCTTCAGATCCTCGGCCATACCCTGCTTCCCGATGTACTCGAGGTCGTAGCGCACCTTCTTCCGCACGTCCTCGAGGCACGCATCGTAGTGATGGTTGATCTGCGCGAGTCCGGTGATGCCCGGCTTGGCCCTCTGGCGGAGCGGATACTCGGCGATGTTCTCGCGGAGCTCGGCGAAGATCGTGGGGCGCTCGGGGCGGGGGCCCACGATGTTCATCTCGCCCTTGATCACGTTCAGGAGCTGCGGCAGCTCATCGAGGCGATACTGCCGGAGAAAGCCACCGATCGACGTGATTCGCGGATCGCGCTTCGAGGCCCACACCGCGCCCGTGCCCTGCTCGGCATCGACCTTCATCGTCCGGAACTTGTAGATCCGGAACGGCAGGCCGCCAATATTCTCGGAGCGGCGGTGGTTCGTCGCGTCAATCGGATTGCTCCGGCGATCGAGCCCCACCCGGACCTGGGTATAGAACACCGGGCCGCGAGAGGTCAGCTTGATCAGCACCGCAATAAGCGCCAGCACCGGAAGCACCAGCACGAGCGCGAAGCTCGCAAGCACGATGTTGAGCACGCGCTGTCCACGGTGACCGCCGTTCTCCGCCGCTGCACTGGCTGCGGGAACCGTCCTGCGATCCGCAACCTGCGCCACGCCCGAGGGGCGTGACGGGCGGCTCGGTTGAGCGGCGACGGGTGGCACCGACTGGCTATCTCTCAGCCCGGACATTGCAATTCCCATGTTAGAGCTCAGATGCGGGACAAGGCTGCGATACCGATGATAATTCCCGATATCAGACCAGCGGTTTGCAGAGCACCCTTTATGCCACTGCTCTTCTCACCCACCACGAACTCATCCCCACTATGGAGATTCAGCTGATCGACTGACGCACCGTCCGCGAAGGCCTGCCGCATCTGCTTCTGATCCACCACAGGTTCCGCACCGCGGCGTACCACCGCCCGGGCGATATCGGCGTTGCCGGCCGGTCCGCCCGCCGACATGACGACGTCGCTGATGAGGGTCGAGGCCGGGACTGTGTAGAAGCCCGGCTTGTTGACCGCGCCCAGCACTGCCAGGCGCACCAGTGCCGTCGCCGTCACCTGCGGATTGCGCAGAGACTGTGCGATTTTCCGGGTAAGAAACGTGTCGAGCTCCGACCGCAGCACCCCGCGAAGCGCGACGTCCGGAATGTTCGGGAGCTGCAGCATCCGATTTGGCTTGACCGTGAATGTGTCGGTCAGAGTCGGCTCGTCCACCACAATCAGACGAATCCGGTCTCCGGGCTCGAAATCGCCTTCCTCGAGCCGCTTCTGAATCACGCGCCGCGAATCCTCGCTCAGCTTGCTGCCACGCGTCTGGAGCAGGGCCTGCAGCTCAGCCCTGGAGGCCTCTGCACGCCGAGCGTCGGGCGACGGTTCCTGCGCGAAGAGTGCTGAGCCGGCGAGCGTCAGCACACCGAGGAGTGCGATCGAGCGAAAGTGAGCAACCATTCGTCAGGGGTCCCTGAATCGAGGAGGCATAGGGGCGACACGGGCTACAGTGAGCGCGCAGACCCGTTGCAAATTTGGATCCGCAATACCCAAACTGCCTACCGCATTGCGGACAGTCAACTTAGCAATATCGCGGCACCGCAATGTGACCAGGCTCACAGGTCGCTCGTCGCGACCTGACGACAAGAGATGCTTCGGCGTTACAGGTCGCGATTGGGACCATCCGCGCGGCTGGCCTCGTCCAGGAGCGGATCGGGAGTCTCACCAAGCCCGAATGTTGCCAGTCGCTGCCTGAACCCGCGGAGCGCCGAGCTCAGATCTGCCTGTCGCGATCCGTCTTCGTCGCAGCTGGGCGCATGTTCACGACCATAGATATCGTCGCACAGATTCATCGGTATCTCGTCGGTAAAGAAAACTGCGTGTACCGCGTCGAGACATATCAAGTATGGAGCCGCAGCGCGGGCGAGCTGCAAGGGGTGGGTGCCATCGCCACGGCTGACCGTAACTCGTTTGTCTGCAAATACATGCTGGCGCGGTCGCGGCATCCTGTGAATCATCGCCCGGAATTTTCGTTGCCCCCGTCCCACACCAAACTGTGGCTGCGCGCCACACTCGTTTGAAGGATACTTTCGTGGTCGTGGCGTGCAGTCTGTGGCGCAGAAACATCGATTCGCGACTAGCGGACCGGGAGCTTGCGACCTAAATAGTTGCTGTGATTTGACTTACGGTGTAATGAAAAACGTGCACGACTCGTGCTGTGCAACCTTCAGTCAGCCCTCCCGGCGTGCAGATTTCGGGGGTGGTGCGGCAAATCGCGCATCCGTCTCCGGCACAGGGCACATTGAATGGCTAATCGCGACAAAGCTCCAGTTCCGCCGCTCGTGCTGATTGCCAACGACCAGGAATGGTCGGCGCGGTCGCTGGAGAGCATTCTTGGGCCCAACGGCTACTCGGTGATCCGCGCCTACACTGGGCAGCAGGCACTCGATCGAGCGCGCACGGCCCACCCGGATTTGATCATTCTCGATGCGCAGATGCCGGACATGCACGGGTTCGACGTGTGCCGGTCTCTCCGCAGCGATCCCCGCTTCAGCGCGACAACTCCCATCATCATCACTACATCAGGACCATCCGGACGCACGCAGCGGCTCGAAGCCTATCGTGCGGGTGCGTGGGAGTTTCTGGGGCAGCCGCTCGACGGTGAGGCGCTGCTCCTCAAGCTGCGCACGTTCATCCAGTCGAAGCTCGAGGTCGATGCGCTGCGCGATGAAAGCCTGCTTGATCACGCGACGGGGCTGTATAACATGCGCGGCCTTGCCCGGCGAGCCCGCGAGATCGGCTCGGAAGCGTTCCGCCGCCACGAGGCGCTGGCGTGCGTGGTGTTTACGCCGGAAACCGAGGGTGCTGACGGGGAGTCGTCGGATGAGGAAACTCAGCGCGTGGCCGAGCGTGTAGGACTCGTTTTTCGCCAGACCGGCCGCACGTCCGATGCGGTGGGACGGCTCGGCCTGTCGGAGTTCGCCGTGATTGCACCAGCCACAGGTGCGAATGGGGCCGAGCGCCTGGTCGAGCGATTGGGCGACAGCATCGAAGCTGCGCCCATCCCGGCGCGAGGGGGAGACCGCCGCATCCGGATCCGTGCCGGCTACTGTGCCGTGTCGGACTTTGCGGAATCGCCCATCGATGCGGTCGAGATCCTCCTGCGTGCGACGACTGCCTTGCGCGACCTCCGAAAAGCCGGCGACCAGAGCCGAATCCGCGCGTTCGACGCCGCCTCGAACTGACGCGAAGCGATCGAACTGACTCGAAGCGTTCGGAAAGC
>JBDTUL010000704.1:0-3387 GCA_040007735.1 Gammaproteobacteria bacterium
CAAGAGCCCTCAATCGCCGGGCGGCTGGAAGTAGTCAACTGGTCGTTATCCCACTCCGTGAATAACTGTCGCAAAAGCCGTCGGCATCACACTCGAAAAGTGCGGCACGTCTTCCACCAGCGTCTTGCCATGCTGCTTGCCGGCCTCGGCGAACGCCTGCTGATCCTGAATATAAATGTTCACGGTGCCAATGAAGTCTGGCTTGGCCCCGGCCATGTTCGCGTCGCCCTTGCGCAGCTCGAAGCGCTTGATGGCCTTGGGTCCATACAGCCGCATGATGAGCGGCATGTGGCCCTTCCGGTAGTAGTCGACGTCCCAGCGGACGCCTTCGCTGTTCGGGTAGAGGATGGTGAGGCAGGTGTCGCCCACCTTCGGTGCGGAGCGCTTGGCGCCGGCTTCACCCACCACCTTGTCGAACTGGATCACAGGTTTGCCGTTGGTGAAGTTCGGCACGTCGTCGGTCATCGTCTTGCCGTGCTTCTGGTTGTTCGCCTTGAAGGCGTCCAGGTCGTTGATCCAGATGTTGATGGCCGCGGCATAGGCGGTGGCGGGCGGCGGCGGGGCATTCGGTGCCGGGGGCGCCGGCGGCGCCACGGTGCGCAGCTCGAAGCGCTGAATGGTGTTGGTGTAGAGCTTCATGATCATCGTCAGGTGATGATCGCGGTAGTAGTCAGGGTTGAACGTGACTCCTTCGCCGGCCGGGTAAAGGATGGTCAGGCAGTTCACGCCCTTGGCGCTATCCGCGGCCCGCACACCCTTCGGTAACACGGCGCCGAACGCCGCAGCCAGGTATCCCAGCGTGACCGCTGTGCCTCCGCTCTTCAGGACATTGCGGCGGCTATAGTTCTTCGAGTTCGACATGGCCACCCCCCCCGTTGTTGTCGGCCGCACTATAAACAGTATCCAGAATGGCCGGCGCCGCGAGTTGCGCGGGTCACCAACGTGCGGGCCATGGCAGAATGCCGGGTATGCGCATGAAGACTGACACGCGATCCCGAAAGCTCGGCTCATTCACCCGCGGTCTCGGCCTGTGCCTCGCCCTGATGGCGGCCGCCGGCGCCGCGCAGGCGCATCATTCCTTTGCGGTGTTCTTCGATTCTCAGAAGACCGTCTCGATCACGGGCGTCGTGAAGGAATTCCAGTTCGTGAACCCGCACGGGGTAATCCGGCTGGTTGTCCTGAGCCCGGACGGCGCGGAGACGGAATGGAAGTTCGAGACGAATTCGCCCTCCATCCTGCGCCGGCGCGGCTGGACGCCCGGCAGCCTCAAGGTCGGCGAGAAGGTCACCATCGACGGGTGGCCGGCCCGCGATGGCTCGCATTACGCGCGGCTGGCCAAGGCCACGCGCTCGAACGGTGAGCCGGTGGGCAAGCCGTTCGATCCGGAGGCGTGAAAGTGAGGAATCTCCTGGGCGAGCGTCGGCACGGGCGGGTAAAGGCGTTCGCAAATTCCGTGTGTGCTGTTTGTGCGGTGTGGCTGCTTGGCCCAGCGAGCCTCTACGCAACCCCGGCCAGACCTGCTGCGTCGAATGGGGAGCCTTCTGCGACGTCGAATCCTGCCGCTCTCTCTGCGGCGCCCGCCGCGGTGTCGACGCCCGCTGCTTCAATCGCGCCGCCGTCGAAAGCGCATCCCGATCTCTCTGGCTTCTGGAGCCTCACCTCCAAGGTGCCGCGCGACAAGGCGCTCATCGACCACTTGCCGCCTGACACCGTGGTGCTCGATGACACCGGCGCCGCCGAATTCCCCGCTGGCGTCTTCGGCGGTCTCAAGGTGAAGCCAAAGGCGCTCGAGGCGGCGGCGAAGTGGAACCCTCGCGATGACATGTCCGTGCGCAACGCGTGCCGGCCGCCTTCCATCGTGTACGCGATGCAGGGGCCGTTCCCGATGGAAATCTTCCAGGGCACCGAGTTCATCATCCTCAAGCTCGAGTACTTCGACCTGATCCGCATCGTATTCATGGATGGGCGCGAACATCCGCCGGCGGATGCACCCCATACGAAGCTCGGGTTCTCCACCGGCAAGTGGGAAGGTGGCACGCTGGTGGTGGATACCACGCACCTCGAGCCGTCCACCATCACGAACAACGGCCTGAATCACAGCGGCAAGGTGCACGTCATCGAGCGATTCAGGCTGAGCGAGGATGGCACCACGCTGTTGTCGACGCAGGAGTTCGAAGACCCGGAGGTGCTCGATAACCGTGGTGCGCGGTTCATCGCGTGGAAGCGCAAGCCGGGTGAGCACGTGTATCCATACGATTGCGATCCCACGTTCGCACTCGAATATCAAAAGTAGACGTCATCGATCGATGCGAGGGAACCAACGTTCCGTACGCGCGGTCATTGACTGGTGCGCGCATATCGTCATGATGCGCACCTTCGAGGTTCTGCTGCCGCTTGCGTTACTCGCGGGTCGACAGCGCCACCGCTCTCCGAGCGGGGCCGCGATTGGATGTGCCGATCTGGGTTAGGTCCTTGGTGCATCGGTCTGCGTGCTCCGCTCTTCTCCTCCTCGACGTTCCGTGAGCCCTCGTGATTGTCTCTTCTTGGAGACACCTGCACCCTGGCGGGAACATTACCTGCTAAACCCTCGTTCATCACGGCGTAGTCCCTGTCGATCTCCGAATGACCCGGTCGCCTGGCTTGACCCTTTTTTCGGGACGCATTGATTCGCTATCAGCACTGAGGGGAGATCATGCGAATTCTGATTGTGCTTCTGGCACTGTTCTCGACTAGCGCCTACGCGCAAACAATGGTTTTGGCCTGCGGGTCGCCTTGGGGTGCCTCTGAGAATTGCGGTGGGTGTTCTGACCTGAAATGGTCGGCACCTGACGCAAACGACAACGTCAAAGCCGACGGTGTCGCGTACTGGACGAAGCTTGGCGCGCTGGCCTCTACTGCAAAAGTCTCTTTTGCCACTGGCAAGACCGAAGGCTCGAGCGCGTCCTGCAGCGCTGTGACAGGAACCCAGACCGCGTCCCAACTCCTGACTTCCACGCCGTCGTCCCCCCCTGCGCCACCCCCGAGCGGGACTGCCGGGTCGGCCGTCATCGGCTGGACCGCACCCACTCAATGCGCAGACGGTACGCCGGTCAGTAACTGTCCGGTCACGGGATACCGCCTCGAATACGGCACAAACTTCGGCAGCAGCGTTTCGCTGGCCGCCAATGTGCTCACCTATACGTTTACGGGTTTGCCCGCCGCCACGTATCAGGGCCGGCTCGTCACGATTTCGGGCTCGCAGCAGAGCACGGCAGGTAATCCGTTCACGTTCGTCGTGTCAGGTTCGCAAACTTGCCCGGCGAAGCCCGCAGACGTTACACAGACCAACGCTTGCCCGAGCGGCTCGACGGGCAGCTGGGCGCAGTCGCATACCTGGAGTTCTGTCGC
>JBDTUL010000705.1:0-3377 GCA_040007735.1 Gammaproteobacteria bacterium
CCAGTTCCCCCTGACGCTGGCGGCCAACGCGGGAAAAGTCGCGCTGACCCGCACGTCCAACACACTGGTGGGCTTTTGCCCCGCAAGCCACGACCTCATCGACTTCGTGGGTTACGGCGGAGCGAACTGTTCTGAAGGCGGGATGCCAGTGGCGCTTGTCGGGCCCGCCATGGCGGCCACGCGTACCGGCGGCGGCTGCATCGACACGAACCGAAACGCGGCGGACTTCGAAATCACGCTTCCCAATCCACGCACTCAGGCGGACCACGGAATTATCTGCCCTGGCGACCTACGCTGACGGCCCGGGCGTAGCTACGCGCCACGCCAGGCGGCAAAAACCACGCTTTTTGCCGCCGAAAACAAGGCCCGTGTCCGAAAAAAGCGCCGCAGGCGACTTTTTTCAGTGCGCTCTATCCAGGCTCCACGCCCGTGCCTCGCAGCCGATCATGAATCTTGCCCAGAAGCGAAAAGTGGAATTCGATATCGGTGGGCTCGAGGTTGTCCGCCGAATATTCGCCGCCGTGCTGGGGCGGCGTCTTGAAGCTGTAGAGCTGCCCGGCCCGCAGCATGTGGCCGGCGCCGCGCACTTTCAGAAGCACGACGGGCACGAAGTGCTCGACGACAAAGTCCTTGTCGCGAAGCAGCTTGCGGAACTCCTCGCGTGACGCGGCCACGCGCTGGAGCGTGCCGGGCCCGACATCCAGCAGATGTATGCTGCCGTCTTCGCTATCCAGCAGGAACGCGTTGCCGAGCGCCGTCACCAGCACGGGCTGCTTGGTGGCGCCGGTCAGCCACAGCCAGTCGGCGAGCAGGGACGCCCGATCGAGGTGGCTGATGCTCACCGTCAGGTCGTCGAGCGTCAGGGCCATTTTCGTCTCCAGGGACGAACACATGAATTCATTGCAGTCATGATACTCAAGGCGCCGCGGCCTTCGCAGCCGGCTCCGGGGTCGCAATTGACGCCAGGCGGCGACAGCACGGGCGTAGCGCCTGCAGGCCTGGAGCCTGCCCGAGCAATAGGCAGCGTAGCGAGGGCGTTCCTCATGGGGCAGCTTGGCGCGATCGTTTCGCGCGCATAGCGGGGACTATGTAAGCGAAAGGATCGCGGCAAGATGCCCCATGAGGGACGGTCGTAGTAGCTGGCTATTGCTCGGGCAGGCTCCTTGGGTCGGCGGCGGGATTATGATGCCTGGGCCCATGGGGCACCGGGCACAGCGAGCACTCAATGAAAAAAATGAAGCACGAGGCGGAGTTGTTCAAGGCGGCCCTGCTGGCCGCGATGAAGTACGCGGAAGGGCGTAAAGCCGTGGAATTCGAGCCCACTGACTCGGCCAGCCAGAAACTCCTCTACGTCTACCGGCTGCTGGTTCACGACAAGCTGCTGCAGCCGCTGCCGGAGGACCAGGTGTCCGAATCGAGCATGCGGCACAAGCTTGCGATCTGGTACTCGAAACAACTTCCGAAGGACGACCCGCTCCTGAAATGAGCCCGCGGGGCTATTTGAGAACTTCGTCGGCAGGCTGATCGAGGGCCGGCGCCAGGGCCGCCTGCGGCTTCGGCGCAGCGGCGGCGCCTGCCGCAGCTTCCCGCAGCCTGCGCTTCGCTTCGATGAGATCCAGGTAAACCGCTTCAGTCTGCTCGACGATAGTGTCCAGCATATAAGGACTGAGATCCTGCCGGGCCCGCGCGCCGCGCGCTTCGTGATGTTTGTGGAGCAGCTTCACCAGCGCCTCTGTGTTCTCCACCGCAAACAGATCGCCCGGATACACCTTCAGCAGCTCCGCATTTCCGAGCGCGGTGGACGCGATGACCGGCACGCCGGCATCCAGCGCCTCGAGCAACACATAGGGCAATGGCTCGCGGCGTGACGGGCACACGAACAGATCGAACGCCTGGTAGAAATCCTTCGCGTTGGTGCGAAAGCCCGGCAGCGAAACGCCGTTCCCGCCGAGACGCTCCAGCCGCTTGCGCTCGCGGCCTTCGCCGAGGATGACGAGCTTCGAATGCCGGAGATTGGCGCGTTTGAACGCTTCGATCAGCGTATCGAAACCCTTGCTGCGCGCGAGCCGCCCCACGCCACCGACGAGGAACTCGTTCGGCTGCACACCGAGATCCAGCCGAATGGCAGCGATCTCTTCCTGGGACAGGATCCGGTGTGGGATGTAGGCGAGATTGATGTCGCGGACGATGCCGGTGTAACCCGCCGGAATATCCTTGTGCTGCCATTGCGCGATACACACGATTCCATCGAGGGCCGCGAAGTGCGGGCCGTTCACCGTGATGTGCAGCGTGGCCAGGGTGGCGGCGCGCGGCTTGATACGCGCGAGCATCTTGGTAGGACGGCGCAGGTGCGCATGAATGACGTCGGGCTGGAATTCCGCCAGCGCCCGGGCGATGCCCGCCTGGGGAAACCAGTTGCCGACTTCGACCACGCGCACTCGCGGGTCCACCCATTGAGTGATGCTGACGCCCGCGCGATTGGTGTGACCGCGCTTGAGGATGAGCAGAACCTCGTGCCTGGTGCACTGGGCGTTACACATCTCCGCGGTCGCCCGCTCGGAGCCGGCAAAGCCACGCGACAGAATCATATGGACGATTTTCATCGTTAGGGTCCTTCCTTCATCCGATTACGCGGGTTTCCATTGTCTGGACGCGTTTCGGGGCACGTCCGTGTGCATCGGGGCGGGAGTGTACGGGGGGCGGGGGCGAAACGTTCAGCCAAAGCTCCGCCGGGCCAGACGCCCGCCGGTTCGCGGGCCGGGTGGGTCAAATTCGGGTGCCGGGTGGACGCGCGGTTACCGTAACCCCCCGCTGCCGCTATACTTCGCGCCGCCGATTCCGAACCCCTTCCCCGGCCAGAGCGACATCGTGAGCAAGCAGGACACCCACTTTTTCAATACTTTCAGCCTCGTCATCGGGCTTCTGGTGGCGATCGCGATAGCGATCTTTGCGTTTGCGCGCGTCGTCGCCAGCAAAACGCAGGACAAGCAGATGATCGCGGAATCGCAGTATCTGAAGGGGGTGGACGAGCGCCTGCAGCCGTTCGCCAAGGTGGCCGTGGCCGGGGCGGACAACACCGCGCTCACCATTGCCCCCTCGACCAATGTGCCGGCCGCGGCGGGCCCCGCCGCCCCCACGGATGGCCTGCAACTGTTCGAGCAAGCCTGCAAGGCGTGTCACGGCCCGGGCATCGGCGGCGCGCCGAAGGCCGGCGACCATGCGGCCTGGGCCCCCCGGATCGCCAAGGGTAAGGACGTGTTGTACGACCATGCCATGCACGGCTACACCGGCAGCGCCGGGATGATGCCGGCCAAGGGTGGGCGGGTGGATGTGTCTGACGACCTGGTGAAGCAGGCCGTTGATCACATGATCGACCT
>JBDTUL010000706.1:0-3374 GCA_040007735.1 Gammaproteobacteria bacterium
CATGGGGTCGTCGGCGACGGCGCGCCGTCACGCAGGAGGTCCGCCGCATTGAGACCCAGACGCTGGATCGTTGCGTAGACCTTGGGCCACTCGTCCTCGAGAAACTTCGCCCGCTCGTCCTTCATCAGAGCCTTGAGGGCCCCATCGCTGACGAACATGCCGCGCCCCCGGCGCTTCTCTACGAGCTGTTCGTCGACCAGTTGCTGGTAACCCTTGAGTACGGTCAGCGGGTTCAGCCTGAACTCGGCGGCGACGTTGCGCACCGAGGGGAGCGGGTCCCCCTCTTTGAGGGCGCCTTCCAGGATCATCGCGACGACCCGGTCACGCAGTTGCCGGTAGATCGGCAGGCTGTCGCTCCATTGCGGGTCCATTGATGCTCCGAGGCGCCCGTGATTCAGGCTAATAGCCAACTACTGTAGCAGACCAGTTGCCGCGGTCTGGGCCAGGCGCGTTCCGACATCGCTAGCGGCATTCGCCACCAGGTAGGCCGAAGACGTCGACACACGCACCACCGAGGTGGACTGGACAAATGACCAGCTCGAGGCCAGCGTCAGCGCCAGGGCAGCCGCACCACAGACCACTACTTTCAGGCTCGCGCGATTCAGGGCATTCATGACTTTCTCTCCGTTGGGGCCGGCGGGTTTTGCACTATGCAAGTTGCCCTTGGCTTGGTGTTATATATAACTACAACACTAGTTCACTGTCAACACCTCGCGAGCCTCTTTTTCTGTGACCGGCGTGGCTCCCAGCCCTCCAGCCCCGGCTAAACCCCTGAATCGCCATGGAATGAATCACCCGATCGGCCGGCGTCGGACGTTTGATCGCAACTCGTATGAGGTTCGCAATCGTGAGCGTGCTGGTCTGTCCAGGAGTGGGGGCGGTGGAATCGGACATCGAAAGCCCGGGGCGCGCGCCTGCGCAGTTCCGGCGCGCAGGCGCTACGCGTAGAGTTCGCGCGATGACGGATGTCGACGACGGCGAGCTGATGCTTCGTTACGCAGGTGGCGATCTGCGGGCATTCGAGACGCTCTATCGCCGTCACCGGAACGCGCTCTATCGCTACCTCACGCGCCACACGCGTGATCCCGAAATGGCGAACGACCTGTTCCAGGAAGTCTGGAGCAAGGTCATCGCGAGCCGTAGCCGCTACGAGCCGCGCGCGAAGTTCAGCACCTTCCTGTATCGAATCGCGCACAACTGCTTCATCGATCATTGCCGCCGCTCGTCTTCGCGCGCGGATCGCATGAAGGTGGACGCCGAAGACTTCGACCTCGAGAACGTGCTGCCGGCGCCGGCATCAGACCGCCCCGATGCACGCGCAGAGCATGCGGAGACCGTCGCACGCTACAAAGCCGCGCTCGCCGCGCTTCCGCCGGATCAGCGCGACGCGTTCCTTCTATATGAGGAATCCGGGCTCACGCTCGAAGAAGTCGGAAACATCACCGGCGTGAGCATGGAAACCGCCAAGAGCCGGCTGCGCTACGCGCTCACGAAACTGCGCGCGGCGATGAGCCCACCGCGCGAGGAAAGCATCACTGCGCGGCGCGCCGCTCTCGAGGAGCCCGGCACGTGAGCCCCACCGAACCTGACAACGAGTTCGAAGACTTCCTCGCGCGGCGCTCCGCGCTGCTGCAACGGATGGCAGATCGCGATGGGCCCGAACCGCCGCCCGAGCTGGATCGCATCGTGCTCGCGCGCGCGCGCGAGGCCATCGAGGCGCCAGCTCATCAGCCCATGTATCGCGCCCCGCGCTGGGCCTTGCCGGTAGCGCTGGCCGCGACGCTTGTTCTGTCGATTGCGGTGACCTTCGATCTGTACCGCTCGGGGCAGAAGTCATCTAGCACGCAGCTCACTGCCGCCGTCGCGCCTGCCCCAGCGCCGCTACCGCCAGCCGCAATGAAATCGGAACAGGCATCTTCACAGGCATTCGAACCGGCATTGGCACGAGCACGTGAGCGGGCGCCGGCCGAGCCGGCTATTGCGATGGCGAAGACTGCCGAATCCGTAACGCCGCCCGCTGAACTGGCCGTTCGCGCAAAACGCGTCGACGCGCAGGCCTGGCTGGCCCAGATCGAACGGCTCCGGGCCGACGGAAAAGTCACCGAGGCCGATGAGCAACTCGCGGAATACCGCAAAGCCTTCCCTCGCCGGGCCGCGCCCTCCGCCGCCGCGCCAGTGCCGCCCAGCCGCTAACCGGTCCACCGCAAGAAGTTCCGGGCTGGCGATGGTCATCCCCGTCGCGGCCCCCTAGAATTGCGGGCCTTTTCCGTCGGAGCAGCTCATGAAGCAAGCCGTGAACGTCGCGATCACCGGGGCAGCCGGTCAAATTGGCTACGCCCTCGCCTTCCGCGTGGCGTCGGGCCAGATGCTGGGGCCGGATCAGCCGGTCAACCTGCATCTCCTGGAGATCACCCCCGCCCTGGCCGCCCTGCAGGGTGTGGTCATGGAGCTGAACGATTGCGCGTTCCCCACGCTGAACAAGGTGGTGGCCACCGACGATGCGAAGGTCGCCTTCCGCGATCTGAACATCGGCCTGCTGGTCGGCGCGCGCCCGCGCGGCCCCGGCATGGAACGCAAAGACCTGCTGCTCGCGAACGCGCAGATCTTCTCCGCCCAGGGCAAAGCGCTCAATGAAGTGGCGGACCGCAACGTCAAGATCCTGGTGGTCGGCAATCCCGCGAACACCAACTCGCTCATCGCGCGCGCGAACGCGAAGAACCTGAACCCGCGCAACTTCACCGCCATGACCCGGCTCGACCACAATCGCGCGCTGTCGCAGCTCGCGGAGAAGACGGGCAGCCACGTCACCACGATCCGCAAGATGACGATCTGGGGCAATCACTCGGCCACCCAGTATCCTGACCTCAACCACGCCACGGTGAATGGCAAGCCGGCGCCGTCGCTGGTCGATCAGAAGTGGGTTGCGGACACATTCATTCCGGTGGTGCAGCAGCGCGGCGCCGCCATCATCAAGGCGCGCGGGCAGTCTTCCGCAGCCTCGGCAGCGTCAGCGGCCATCGACCACGTGCGTGATTGGGTGCTCGGCACGCCGGATGGCGACTGGACCAGCATGGCAGTGCCGTCGGACGGCAGCTACGGCATCAAGGAAGGTCTGATCTATTCCTACCCTGTCACCTGCAAGAATGGCGAGTACCAGGTGGTGCAGGGCCTTTCAATCGATGAGTTCAGTCGCAAACGTATGGAGGCAACGGAGACGGAGCTGCGCGAAGAGCGTGACGGCGTGAAAGAGCTGCTCGGGAGCTAGTGTCCTGTCCCGCAAATTCCCTCATGAATCACTGCGCATAGATGGCTGAATTTGCGAGCATTTGCGGATGAAACAAATGCAAGAAACCTGCGGGACAGGACACTAGTTG
>JBDTUL010000707.1:0-3370 GCA_040007735.1 Gammaproteobacteria bacterium
GGTTATCTCGGTCAACGCCACGATCATGTGGCGGTAGGCGTCTTGCGGCATATGGTTGATGAGGTTGACGATGCCATTTTCGAGACCGCCGGTGTCGAGGCGATGGACGACATGAATGACGAGCGGGGGCGGAATGTGTCTCTCCAGAAAGATGGTGCGAGGGCAAGTCAATGTCGTTCGCGCACCGCGGCGAGCGTCGCCGCGAGCGTGTCGAGATAGGCGCGGGAGAATGCCGCCAGAGTCGCGTCGGCGGCACCGGAGCCGTCGAATTCCGTGAAGAGCAGGACGACGGCGCCATCGTCACCGCGCCCCAGAAGCCGGTCAAACGCAACGCGAAGCTTGGCCTGAGCGTCGCTGGCGGTAAAGCTGCCGCCAACCCAGTACACCTGCCAGACGCGAAGCCGCCGGGCCGGCGCCGCATCCAGGCCGCGCGAGGCGCGCAGCTCTGCGGCACGAACGACGAGCGACTGCGAGTTGAGATTGACAGTCAGAGGATGCGCCGAAACCTGGGCCCAACGATTCGCTCCAGCCTCGACAAGCTCGTTACTCGACGACACCAGCTTGCGATCACTGCCTTGCCTTCGGTAGTAGCCCACCCAGACACCGACGCTCTTGCCCTCGGCGGCATATGTGCCGGTGGCGACTGCGCTCGGCCTCTGAAATCCGGGCCGCCAGTCGGTGAGCGGCTGCGCGCTGTGCGTCCATCGATCGGTCGGCATTCCGGTGAGGCGCACGATCGGGAGCTGGTTCGACCTCGTCTCATCGAGCTGCCAGAGCGCGGTGTGCGCTGCTGCCGAGAGCGCCAGCGCGCCAACGCCAATCGCCCACGCCTCACCCCGCGATGCAGCGGCGCTGGCGGCGCTGGGTTCTGCCGGGGTGGCGACGACGGAGGCCGCGGCATCGTGCTGCGCCCATCGTGCGCCAACGGTGAACATCACCAGGATCACGATCCCGAAGAACACCCAGCCGTAAATGATGTGATCGAAACCGGCGGCGAGCTGATTGCCGGACAGGTGCCCGAGCATCACGATCAGATAGGCGCGCAGCCAGTTGGCGACGATCGGCACGAGGATTGAGACCAGCATGAAGATGGCGCGCCGACGCGCGGACCGATAGGTCAGATACGCGAACAGCGTCCCGACCATGAAGGACGCGATCAGGTAGCGCACGCCGCTGCAGGCTTCCACCACCGACCAGCTGCCCGACGGGATCACGAACTGCAGGCCTTCGCGATAGATCGGAATGCCGCTCGCGCGGACTGCTCGCACGGTGAAGTCGGCAGTCCACTCCATCAGCTGCGGGACGAGAAACTCGCCCACCGGAACGCAGAAGTACAGGAAAAGCAGCGGGAACAGAAGCTTCCAGCCGACCTTCAGCCCATACAGCGCTGGCACTGACAGCACAATCAGCGTAACGAGGGCAAACTGGCTCGCCGCGGCCACGTTCGCCAGCTCGCCTAGCAGCCACAGCAGGCACGCGGCACCGATCGGAAGAAGGAGCCACGGCGCTGGCCGCGGCTCGAGCGTCGCCAGCGCGTCCCGCCGCCGCCAGACCAGCCACACGACGATGAACGGGACGAGGAAGGCATGGGCGAAGGTGTCTGAGCGGGCCCAGATGGCGATCATCGCCAGAGCCGTGTCGCGGAACAACACCAGGAGCGCGAGCAGGAGGACTAGCCCGGGCAACAACTTCTGACGCCCCGGCGTGTGCGGGATCGAGACTGCCAGCGACCTCAAGCAAGCGCCCTTTCCCGATTCGGCGCGTCGAGGAACTGGTCGATCCCGGCCAAGCACGCATCCCAGTGATAAACAGCACGTACACGATCGCGACCGGCGCCGCCGATTGCCCGCGCCCGATCGGGCGAGCTCAGAAGCGCTGCCACTTCGCGCACATAGTCGTCGACGCTTTCGGCTTGCAGCAGATGCACCCCCGGCACCGCGTCGATGGCTTCTGCGCAGGAACTCGCGGCGACCACCGGCCGCGCCATGGCCATCGCCTCAAGCACCTTGTTCTGCAGTCCGCGTGCCAGGCGAAGCGGCGCAACCACGATGCGGGCGTGCTCCAGGTAAGGCCGCACGTCGGCGACGGTGCCGGTAACGTTCACGGCCTCGCCCGCCAAGCCGCGAACTGCCGCCGTCGGGCTCCTGCCTACGATGTGGAAGCGCAGTGCCGGCCATTGGCGGCGCAGCCGCGGTAGCACGTCGCTGACGAACCACGACACGGCGTCGACATTCGGCCAGTAGTCCATTGCGCCGGTGAAGACGAGAGGCAGTTCGTCGGGCGTAAAGGGCGACGGGCGCGTCGAGTCAGGCGCGAAGTAGTCAGCATCGACACCGTTGCTCATCGCCTCGATGGTCGGCGAGCATTCCGGCGCGAGCGAACGGAAAAGATCGGCCTCCTTCTGCGTGACGAAGAACGAGCGGGTGGCGCCCGCCGCAACGCGACGCTCGTAGGCCAGTAGGCACCGGCCCTCGCGCCGGTACAGCCACGATAGCGGCCAGGGATGTGTCGGCGCGTAGTCGATCCACTTGGCGGAATCGACGTCGACGAAATCGACGAGCCGCGGCCCATTGCAGCCGCTCGCGTATTGCGCCATCGACGACGAGAACACGACCACGGAGTCGGGGACGCCGCGGCGGCACAGGTCGCTCGCCCACGCCGCTAGCGCGGCGTCGCGGTAGTAGCGCAGCGTCAGCGGCTCGTTGTGCAGCAGGCCGGCAAGGCTGCGCAGCCGCGCGTAACGCGGCTCGAGGCGCGAAATGTGCAGGTCGGCGCAGAGCCCGCGCACTTTGGCGATGTGCTGTTCGTCGTCGGGATCGTCGATGAAGGTCCCGAGGAACACGCTATGCCGTGCCGCCAGGTGCTCGAGCAGGTGGTACGAACGCACCTTGTCGCCCTTGTTCGGCGGGTATGGAAGCCTGTGCACGAGCAACAGCACGCTGGCCACGTCAGCCGAGACTTCTGACGACGAACGGGCCGAGCCAGTTCGCCACGCCGAGCGGCAGGCGCCGCCAGGCCTCGATCATCAGCTTGTACTTGGCGTTGGCGGGGTTGTTCTGCGGCACACCGTCCCGCTTGTACAGGCGGTACTCGTAGTGCAGGGGCTGCGGCTCGAAACCCCAGTTCTTCTTGAAGGCATACGGGCCGGTACCCAGCTTGCTGCGGCCGTAGTCGAAAACCCGGACACCCTCGGCGCAGGCGTGGCGCATCAGCTCCCAGTACTTGAAATCATTGGCGGCAAGGTCGCGCGCGGCTTCGTCGTCACCGGCGTAATAAGGCAGGATCTCGTCGCGAAAGCTGAAGCTCAGCACGCTCGAAAGCGGGCGGCCGCCAGGCGCAGACACGGTCAGAACCTTGCAGTCGGCTCCGA
>JBDTUL010000708.1:0-3354 GCA_040007735.1 Gammaproteobacteria bacterium
TGGCCAGCTGCGCACGACGCGCGTGCCGCTCATGGGCGAAACGCGCAGCTACACCATGTCAGGCGCACCAGCGGTCAAGAAGGCACTGAGCGACCAGATTCCTTTCGAGGCCAACATCGGCGCGCTCGTCGCGTTCCACTATCCGTCGTCGTGGAATCACGCCCTCATCGACCACGGCATTACGTTCCGCGTGCTGCCTCTGGGCCCAAAACGCACGCAGCTCACCACGAAGTGGCTGGTTCGCCGCGACGCCGTCGAAGGAGTGGACTACGACCCCGCGGAACTGACCCACGTCTGGCGCGCCACGAACGAACAGGACCGTCGCATCGTCCACGAGAATCAGATCGGCATCGATGCTCCGACGTACACGCCGGGGCCGTTCTGCCAGCCGCACGAGAGCGGCGTCGATCAGTTCGTCGACTGGTACACCGGCCTGCTGCGCCGGCGGCTGGAAGCGACGGCCGGCCGCCCAACTGCCATCGCCTGAACAATCTCAGGACGGCTGAGCGTTGATGTACGGCCGCTTGCTTGCAGGCGGCCGTCGCTGAACCTTGCGCCAAAGGTCATATATCGTCAGCGCGCCTGTAAACGTCGCGAGCGTGGCGAAATAGGCTCGCGGGCCGAATTGCCCGATGAGGCTCCCGGCCAAAAGCGGCCCAACGGCTGCGCCCGCACCGTTCAGCAGCAGCAGCGAACTGCTCGCAGCGACCATCTCTGCGGGCTCCAGCTTGTCATTCACATGCGAGACCGCCAACGAATAGAGCGTTAGCGCAAGCCCGCTGAACACAGCGGCAAGCGTCACGAGCAGTGCGTAGGGCATCTCGTTGAAGAAGACGATGCTCGCGGCGGCGCCTGTGGCCAACGCACACACTATGGCCATGATCGTGCGTCGATCCACGCGATCCGAGAGCCGCCCTACCGGGTACTGAGTGACCACGGCCGCCAGGATGGTGCTCGCCATGAACCAGGCAACGCCTGCGGTATCCAGGCCACGCAGGCGCGCGTACACCGGCCCCATCGAAAACATGATCGCGCTCACGAAACCGGAAACCGTGACCGCGACCACCCCTAGCGGTGAATTTCGATAGAGGTCGCGGTAGCGGACGCTGCGCGGGACGACGGACTCCGGCGTCTGCTGCGTGGAGAGCAGGATCGGCACCATGGCCAGCGAAATGAGCGCGGACGTCAGCATGAAGAGCGTCGTCGAGCGGGGGCTTGCGAGAGTCAACAGAAACTGCGCCAACCCGAGGCCGCCATAGAGCACCAACATGTAAACCGCCAGCAAGCGACCGCGGTTCGCGCGGGTGGCATGAGCGTTGAGCCAGCTCTCTGCCACCACATAGATGCCGGCGAAACACAGCCCCGTAACGAGGCGCATGGCCGCCCAGGGCACCGGATGAACCCAGACGGATTGCACGAGAATCGCGGCGGACGCGACAGCCGCCAGCGCAGCGAAGACACGAACGTGCCCGATCCGCAGCACCAGGCGTGGCGCGGCCACGGTGCCCAGCAGATAGCCGAGGTAGTAGCAGGACATGACGGCGCCGATGACGGCGGTCGGAAAATTCTCGATCGTGGCGCGCAGCCCGAGCAGGGAGCCCTGCACTCCCGCGCCCAGCATGAGGATTCCCATGCCAAGAAGAAGGGGCCACGTCGCGGCAACACTACGCAATGGCACGGGCAGCCCTCTCTATGCTTTCGCGCGGCCGGGCCCGGTTTTGCGGCGCGTGCCGCCCCGGCGCATCAGCGACAGGGCGAGACCTGCGGAGGCGAGCATCAGGAACAAGCTCACCGCATTCAGCACGGGGCTCGCGCCCTCGCGCATCCGCCCGTACATCATCACCGTCAGCGGCGGGTCGGCTCCCACCAGCATCAGCGTCGTGTTGAAGTTTTCGAACGACATCAGGAAAGAGATGGCCGCCGCGCCGATCAGCGCGGGCCGCAGGTAGGGAAACGTGATCGTACGCAGAACCGCAAGGTTCGACGCCCCGAGGTTCAGCGCCGCCTCCTCGAGGGTTTGATCGAAGCGCTTGAGGCGCGCACTGACGATGAGCGTGGCAATCGTCGCCACGTAGGCAAACTGGCCGAGCACGACGAGCGTCAGTCCCGGCCGCAGGAAATCGAGCTCGAGATCGAACGCACTTTCGAGCAGATCCGCGATGCGGCTCGACAGAGACAGAATGGAAATGCCGAGAATCACACCCGGTATCACCAGCGGTGTGAGCATCAGCACCGAGAGCGCCTGCTTGCCTGCGAATGTGTACCGCTCCATGAGAAATGCATTTGCCGTGCCGACTGCGATGGACAACGCGGTCACCCACAGAGACACCACGACGCTCGTCCAGATGCTACCCAGCAACTCCGTGTCATGGAACAACCCGACCCGCCCGCTCGACTCGTCGCCGATGAACCAGTCCAGCGTGAAGCCGCGCCAGGGCGGCGCCGGGTAGTTTGCATCGTTGAATGCAAACACCGCCACCGTGATCAGCGGCAGGAAGAGGAAGATGAGAAGTGCCACGACGTACAGCACGGTCGCTGTACGCAGCCAGACTGGGCGTGGGAGTGAGCTGATCATGAGCGGCGCATCACGTCCACGAAGCGTTGACCGCTCGCACGCAGCCCGACGGCAATCATCACGGTGGACAGCGCGAGCAGCAGGAAGCCGAATGCGGCGCCCTGCTCCCAATTGAAGCGGACGATGAACTGCGTGTAGATGAGCTCGGTAAACCACTGCGAGTTCTTGCCGCCGAGCAGATTCGGCGTCAGGTAGTTGCCCAGGGTGAGCATGAATACGACGATACAGCCGGCGGTAATCCCCGGCACGGCGTGCGGGATGACGATGTGGCGCAGGATCGACGCTCCGCTTGCGCCGAGATCGTAGGCAGCCTCGATGAGCGTATCGTCCAGGCTCTCGAGACTGCTCACGAGCGGCACCACCATGAAAAGCAGGGATGTGTAGACGAGCCCGACCAGAATCGTGGCATCGTGATAAAGCAGTTCCACCGGCATCTCAGTGAGGCCGAACTTCACGAGCAACGCCGGCAACACACCGGACTCGCGCAGCAGAATCAACCAGCCGAGCGCACGCACGGTTTCGCTCACCCAGAACGGGATAAGGCAAACAATGAACAGGATGGAACTTGCCCGGCCGCGCGCCACCTTCGTGATGACCCACGCGATGGGAAAGGCCACCAGCAGTGTGAAGGCAGTCGCAACGATAGAGAGGATGGCGGTGCGCACGAACACCTGCCAATACAGCGGCTCCGAAAAGAAAGTGCTGTACTGGGCCAGGCTCGCGCGATAGTTGCGCGGGCCAACCCGCTCGCGGAAGGACAGCAGCATGAGATCGATGTG
>JBDTUL010000709.1:0-3349 GCA_040007735.1 Gammaproteobacteria bacterium
CGAATCTTGATCACTTCACGTGGCGGGCGGACTGTTCCGGACTCTTCCACACGCCAATTGCCGCGTGATCAGGAATTCGCCATGGACAGGCCTCGAATCGAGCCAGACGAGAGCGAGGGACGAGCTATCTCGCGCATGGCTATCCTTCAAGCATCGAATCGATAGTCCTTGAAGGTCTCTCGAAGCGTCATCTTTTGCAGCTTGCCGGTAGCGGTGTGCGGGAGCTGCGCAACGAACACGATGTCATCGGGCAACCACCACTTGGCGACTTTCAGCGCTAGATGCGCCAGTAATTCGTCCTTCGTCACTTCATGACCGGCCTTCCTCACCACCACCAACAGGGGTCGCTCCTGCCATACCGGGTGGGGAAGACCGATCGCTGCGGCTTCCGCAACGGATACGTGCCCCACTGCGGCATTTTCCAGATCGATCGAAGAAATCCACTCCCCGCCGGATTTGATGACGTCCTTGACCCGATCAGTGATCTGCATATAGCCGTCCGGGTCTATGGTCGCGATGTCGCCCGTATCGAACCAGCCTTCTGTGTCCAGAATCGATCCGCCTTCGGCGCGGAAATACTCCGCTGCAATCCAATGGCCGCGCACCAGCAGGCGGCCGGCGGCCATGCCGTCATGAGGTAAAGGCGTGCCGGTACTGTCGACAATCTTCATGCCGACTCCGAAGGGGGCGCGGCCCTGCTTGGCCTGCAGATCGATTCGTTGCGCTTGCGTGGCCTGGTGATGTTTCCTCAGCGGATTGCACAGCGTGCCGAGAGGGGAGGTCTCCGTCATTCCCCAGGCATGCAGGACGCGGGTGCCGAACTGCTTCTCGAACGTCTCCACCAGTGCGCGCGGTGCCGCCGCGCCTCCGATCAGTACCCGATTCAACCTGAGTTGCTTCATCGGTTGTAGCGACTGTGTCTGCACATACTGCTGCAGCTGCAGCCAGATTGTCGGAACCCCGATCGCAGCTGTGGCCCCTTCGCTACGCATGAGGTCGTAAAGGCTGGCGCCGTCCAGCGCCGGCCCGGGGAGAAGCAGCCGCGCCCCAACCATCGCTGCCGCATAGGGCATGCCCCAGGCATTGACGTGAAACATAGGCGTGGCTACAAGCAGTGAGTCAACAGCCGACAGGCCAAAACCGTCGGTCATGCACGTGAGCATTGCGTGCAGCAGCGTGGAACGATGCGTGTACAGCACGCCTTTCGGATTGCCCGTAGTCCCTGACGTGAAACACAACGACGAGGCGCAATTTTCGTCCAGGTGCGGCCAACGATACGCAGCGCCGTCTGGAGCAATGAGTTCTTCGTAATAAAGCAGGTTCGGCAGCGAATTCGCGGGAACCTGCTCCTTGTCCGCCAGGACAATAAATGCTTTTATCGTCGTGAGTTTCGGCGCAAGTTTCTCCACCAGAGGCAAGAGGCACACGTCAAAGAAAAGATACCGGTCCTCGGCGTGGTTGATGATGTATTCGAGCTGCTCCGGGAACAAACGCGGATTCGCGGTGTGTAATACCGCTCCAAGGCCGGATACGCCGAAATACAGCTCCAGGTGCCGATAGCCGTTCCATGCCAGCGTGGCGACACAATCGGCCTGCGTTACACCCAAAGCGGTGAGCGCACTGGCGACTTGCTTTGCTCGCCGTTCAATGTCGGCATACGTACAACGATGTGTTGACCCCTCCAGCGTGCGCGAGACGACCTCAGCAGTCGGGTGCGCGTTGGCGGCGTGCTCGATCAGCGACGAGATGAGCAGCGGGTGGTTCTGCATCAAGCCGAGCATGTTGCTTTCATTCTCCGTTCTCGGGTGCCGATGAGCGTACCCGTCGAGCCAGCATTGCTCAGCATCGGGAAATAGGGCCCGCGGGTAGGCAGGCTTCCAGGCCAAATAGCTTGAGACTCAATCGCGCTGTCGGCTGAATTGTACGGGCCGCCCGCGAGAGTTCGCGTTGGAGTCTGCGGAATCTAATCTCTGGTCCGGCGTTCGAGGTGTCGAAGTGCCGCGAGTGGAACTGTGTGCTCGAGAGCCCGCCGCAGCGTTCGCATGCGCTCGGCAGGCGCACCGCTCATTTCCTCCGGATGCCAGTTGAAATCATGCGACAGGTTCACTTCGACGAGAGTGACTCCGGAAAGAGCGCCCAGCCTGCGCCGCGCCTCGTTGAGGAAGACGCCGCCCATGAGACAGCCGGGCTCCGTGACACGCAGGCTCACATGTACCGCAATCGAGCCTTCGGCCGCAGGCTCGATCCGCAGGTCCTTCACCAGGCCCATGTCAACAAGGCCCGCGGGATTGCCCGCCACCTCACTGCACGGATCGATGATCCCGTTGAGCACGGCTTCAACTTCCGCCTTGCCGGGTGGGCCTGAATTCAAAGCGGTGCACTCCAGGGCGGTGCGAGCTCCTTGCGCTTTGACAGTGGATCGTTTGTAGATACCTTACGCATCGCCTCGACATCCAGGCCCAACGCCCGCGCGTGATTGAGCCCGAGAATCTTCTCCTTGATCTCGCGCGTCACCGGCGGCAGCCCGTAATCCTCGACGAGATCCGCCGGCATGGTCATGTTCCAGAACGCCTCGATAAAGGGACGCGGATGTAGCGCCATACACCCCACAGACCAGTAAATACGGTCGGCGCCGCCGACGGACAGGAATGTGCCCAGCAATTCGGCGAAGCGCCGTGGCCTCGTGCACAAGTAGCCACTGCTTCCTTCCAGATTGATCACGACGTTCGGAAAGCGCGCCAACAGCCACGCCGTCTCTTCCAGAAATGCAAATCCACCATGCACCACCTCGAAGGTCATGTCGGGGAAGGCTATTGCGGCGTTATCGACATCTGATGGCCGAAAAGGGTCCATCGGCACGGGCCCCAGCGGCAACGCCTTGTGAAGAGCGACATGGCGGATGCCGTGCGAGCGAGCACGTTCGATGAGCGGATAGGCTATTTCTGGATTGTCGAGCCGGTACGCATGGATCTTCCCGTCAATGAGATCCATCGGATAAAGCTTGATTCCGATGATGCCATCCTCTTCTACCATTCGATCCAGCTTGTCGAGCGCTCCGGCTTCGTAGGGCGAACACGGCCCGTACAGATTGACCCGTCCGGGAAACTGTTCTCGCAGCTTCTTGCCCGCCCACAAGGGGGAGCCGCCATCCTTGAACAGCCCGTATAGCGGAATGCCGTGATAGATGCAGGCATCCGTCCGGCTCTCGGCGAACAGTGCATGCGTCAGCAGCTTCAGGTTCTGGTCCGGGGGCCCGTAGTAACGCTTTGCGTCGAGTATCCAGCGCGGATCATCCGGGGGAGAGAGCTGCCGCATGAAGCCCTCGTAGAGCATTACTCCGAGGAGCGCG
>JBDTUL010000710.1:0-3348 GCA_040007735.1 Gammaproteobacteria bacterium
AAGCCTCGGGGCGTCCGTAGTTGATGTTGTAGAAGATGGTGTCGTTGAATAGGACGGTGTCCTGCGGCACGATGCCGAGACTGCCGCGCACGCTGGTTTGCGTGACGTCGCGGATGTCCTGCCCATCGATCGTTATCCGTCCACCGCTGACGTCATAGAAGCGAAACAGCAGGCGCGCCAACGTGGACTTCCCCGATCCGCTCGGACCGACCACGGCGACGGTTTTCCCTGCGGGAATCTGAAAGCTCACATCGAAGAGAATCTGGCGCCGCGATTCATAACTGAAGTCGACGTGCTCGAAGGCAACTTCTGCCTGATTTGACTTCAGATCGCGCGCGCCGGGCTTATCCGCTACGTCGCGATTTTCGCGCAGCAGCCGAAACATCTTGTCCATGTCGGTCAACGATTGCTTAATCTCGCGATAGACCATCCCCATGAAGTTCAGCGGGATGTATAGCTGGATGAGAAGGCCGTTGACCAGCACGAGATCGCCCAATGACAGACGGTGGGCTACCACGCCCTGCGCAGCGAGGATCATCAGCAGGGTCAGCGCAACCGCAATGATCGCGCTCTGACCGATATTGAGCAGGCCGAGCGATGCTTCGTTTTTGACTTCCGCGGTTTCGAACTTGCGCAGATTGTCGTCGTAGCGTCGCGCTTCGAATTCTTCGTTGTTGAAGTACTTCACCGTCTCGTAGTTCAGCAAGCTGTCGATCGCGCGCGCGTTTGCTTTGGAGTCGAGCTCATTCGCGCGACGGCGGATTTCCATGCGCCATTCCGTCACCGCGAAAGTGAAGCCCAGGTAGAGCGTCACGGCTACGAAAGTGATTGCCGCGAAGCGCCAATCGAATTTCGTCAACAGCACAGCAGCTACAAGTCCAAATTCCAGGATTACCGGAATGATGGAGAACAGCATGTACGACATCAATGTCGAAATGCCACGCGTGCCGCGCTCGATGTCGCGCGAGACGCCGCCGGTTTGCCGCTCGAGATGAAAGCGCAACGACAACGAATGGAGATGACGAAACACTTGCAGAGCGACCCTGCGGATCGCGCGCTTGGTGACGCGTACGAATACGATATCGCGCAGCTCCGCGAACAGCGTGGTCGACAAACGCAGCGCGCCGTAGATCGTCAGCAGCACGAGCGGCAGCACGAGCACCGCCGTCTTGCTGTCGAGCGCATCGACGATTCGCTTCATCAACAACGGTACGCCGACGTTCGCAACCTTCGCAGTCGTCAGAAACAACAGCGCCAGAATCACGCGGCCTTTGAACTCCCAGAGATACGGTAGGAGCGTGCGAATCGTTCGCCACGATTCTGCGTTGCGGGCTGTGGGTTGCGTTGTTGGGGGGGAGTGCATTGAGTGAATGTCAGGAATAGCGCGTTGAATATCTCATCGGAGCCTTGCTCTATGGAAACGACGGGGCTCTATTGGGACGACGGGGTTTTTATTAAAGCGACTGGGATTCTATTGGGGCGACTGGGCAAGATCAAAAGCCCAGGGAAGCCGAAGCTGACGCCGGATCGCGAACGCCAGGCCCACCGCTCCTTCATCGTGCGCGGGCACCGCGCCGAGCCGGCCACCAGCTCACGCAATATGGTAGCCGGCACGCTGCATTGCACCCTGGCGCTGCGCAGAATCAGCAGATTGCAGGTGCCGGGGACACCATGCAGAGCGTTTTGACACCGAGCGTCTGACCACCAACGCAGTCGTCGCACGATAAACCTCGACCGATTGTACCGCGCCGATACCGCACGCCTGCACCGATGCTCTAGAATCGAACACACCATGTAATCTAATCACATCAGAGCATATGTCAGGCGTGCTTTTGGAAGATCTCAATTGGATGGAAGCGGAACGAGCATTGCACCGGGATGCTCTTGTCGTAATACCGCTTGGCGCAGCTGCGAAGGAGCATGGCCCGCACCTTCGTTTATCGAACGATTGGACTATGGCCGAATATTTCAAGCAGCGCGTGTTGCAGCAAGCGGACGTGATCGTCGCACCAACCGTTGCGTATCACTACTATCCCGCTTTCGTGGAATATCCCGGCTCCGTCACGTTGCGCCTCGAGACCGCCCGCGACATCATCGTCGACATCTGCTCCAGTCTCGCGGCATTTGGTCCGCGTCGCTACTATGTTCTCAACACAGGCGTGTCGACCGTTGCCGCGCTCGTTCCCGACGGCGAAGCGCTTGCTCAACGGGGAATCACGCTTCGCTACACCGATATCACATCCGTCGCGCCGGCCTTCGTTCCACAACAGGCAGGCGGCTCGCATGCCGATGAAGTCGAGACGTCCATGATGCTCTACATCGCACCCGATCGCGTCGACATGCGCCACGCTGCTCGCGATTATCACCCCGGCCCCGGCCGGCTCACGCGGCGACGGAACAGCGGACTTACCTACTCCGCCACGGGCATCTACGGAGACGCCACATTGGCGACTTGGGGCAAGGGCCGCGCCGCTGTCGAGGCAAGAATCGCTGCCATTTTGAGAGATCTCGAACGGTTGCGTGCAGAGCCGCTGCCGCGCTCGCCTTGACCGTGCTCTGCGCGTTCGGCATCAGACATATCGCTCGCCGTATAATCGCTGCCAACTAACATAGCCAACCAAGGAACACGCACAAATGATAAGAACGGCACGCAGCCAGGCGGGGATTGGGTTTATCGCATGGTTGATCGTCATCGCCCTCGGCGCAGGATTGCTCTTCGCCGGCTACATATGGGCGATGTTGAGCTGGGATTATTCCGACGGTGAACGCGCCGGCTGGGTGCAAAAGCTCTCGCGCTCGGGCTATGTCTGCAAGACCTGGGAAGGGGAGATGGCGATGGTATCGTTGCCCGGATCGGTGCCTGAGAAATTCTTCTTCACCGTGCGCGATGAGCAAGTCGCGCAGCAGATCAACGCAGCGATGGGCAAGCGAGTCGCGCTGAATTACGAACAGCATATGGGTCTGCCGTCCTCCTGCTTCGGCGATACCGGACATTTCGTCACCGGCGTGAGAGTCATCGATGAAGCGATGGGCGGTCCCATGAGCGCGCCTGCGGCGCCGGTGCCAAGCGCGCCGGCGATGCCCTCGACACAGCCCCAGTCGAGCCCGTCTGCCGTGCAAAAATAGCCCGCGCGCCCGCTGTAAAGCCACGCGATCTGACGCCGAAAATCACGCTTCGATCAAACCTGTGTGTCATCGTACGTGACTGCCTCGTGGTCAACAGCGTGATTGCCTCTAGGGAAGCTCCTGAACAAGTCTTGCGAGCACGACTGGGGTGATTTGAGCCGAGGGCAAGGACGCCGTGTAGCCCGCCTACACCAGGATGAGGCCACGCGGGCATCGGCCCAA
>JBDTUL010000711.1:0-3339 GCA_040007735.1 Gammaproteobacteria bacterium
AAAGTAAGGATGCGCATCGGGCGGCAAGTGCCCGGTGAAGAGCCGATCGATCCACGGCCCGCCAAACTCCCCGGGTGGCAAGCTGACGCCGTGAACCACAATGAGATCGGCCACGGTCCCCGCAGGCCGCGCGTCGAAATGCGGCGACAACACCTGCCGCACCCCCAGCACGAGCCCGGTGGCAACATCGATTCGCAGCGGTGGCGTGGGAGCAGTCATTTCGCAGGCGCAAGGCAGCAGTCGGAAACGCGGAAACGCCGCAGATCATGCCACAATGCCCCGCCATGAATAGCAAGACGACGACCGCAAACGACCCCTACGTCGCGCGGGATCTCGCGCACGTCTGGCACCCCTGCACGCAGATGAAGGATCACGAGCAGCTGCCTATGATCCCCATCCGCCGCGGGTCCGGCGTGTGGCTGGAAGATTTCTCGGGCAAGCGCTACATAGATTCCATCAGCTCCTGGTGGGTGAATTTGTTCGGCCACGCCAACCCGCGCATCAACGCGGCGGTGGCGGCGCAGCTGGAAAACCTGGAGCACGTGATCCTGGCGGGCTTCACTCATGAGCCCGTCATCGCACTGAGCGAAGCGCTCACGTCTATCGCGCCGCGTGGCCTCACCCGCTGCTTCTATGCGGACAACGGCTCGTCCGCCATCGAAGTCGCCCTGAAGATGAGCTTTCATTACTGGCGAAACATCGGCCAGACGGAAAAACGCCGGTTCATCACGCTGTCGAACAGTTATCACGGCGAAACGCTCGGCGCGCTCGCGGTGGGAGACGTTGCGCTCTACAAGAGCACGTACAAACCACTGCTCCTGGATGTAATCACGGTGCCCTCGCCGGATTGCTACGAACGCGAGCCCGGCGAAACCTGGGCCGGCCATTCGCGCCGCAAATTCGCGCTGATGGAAGAAACGCTGGCGCGACACGCGCACGAAGCGGCGGCAGTCATCGTGGAACCGCTGGTTCAATGCGCCGGCAACATGCGCATGTACGATCCGGTCTATCTCCGCATGTTGCGCGAAGCGTGCGACCGTCACGGCGTTCATCTCATAGCGGACGAAATCGCCGTGGGATTCGGCCGCACCGGCACGATGTTCGCGTGCGAGCAGGCGCAAATCCGTCCGGACTTCATGTGCCTGTCCAAGGGACTCACGGCGGGTTACCTGCCACTCTCCGCGGTGTTGACCACCGAACCCGTGTACGCGGCGTTCTACGACGAATACGTGAAGCTGAACGCATTCCTGCACTCTCACAGTTTCACGGGCAACCCGCTGGCCTGTGCCGCCGCGCTGGCCGGTCTCAGCATTTTCCGAGACGACAACATCCTGGAGCGCAACCGCGCGCTCGCCGCTCACATGGGGTCACGAGCGCGAGAGCTGGAAGACCACCCGCACGTTGCCGAAGTTCGCCAGACAGGAATGATCGTTGCGATAGAGCTCGTCAAAGACCGCGCCACACGCGAGCCCTACGCGTGGCAGGAACGGCGCGGCCTGCGAATCTATCGTCACGGCCTCGAACGCGGCGTGCTGCTCAGGCCGATCGGCACCGTGGTCTATTTCATGCCGCCGTACGTGATTACGCCCGACGAAATCGATCTCATGGTCACGGTAGCCCGCGAGGGCATCGAGCTCGCCACGTGCGACTGACGCGCGTTCACGTTGAAGAGCCGCTCGTTGCGGGGCAGCCCTGTGTCATCGAAGGCACCGGCGCGAACCACATCATGCGGGTTCTGCGGCTGCGGGATGGAGACCTGCTCACGCTGTTCGACGGCCGCGGTGGCGAATACGGCGCGCGCATCACCGCTTTCCGCAGAAACGCGGTTCAAGTGGATGTGCAGGAGCATCGGGCTGTGGAGCGCGAATCCACGCTGGACCTGACGCTGGCACAAGGCATCTCGCGCGGCGAGCGCATGGACTGGGTCATTCAGAAAGCCACGGAGCTGGGCGTTCGGCGAATCATTCCCGTGCTGACGGAACGCAGTGTCGTGCGGCTGGACGAGCGCCAGAGCGAGCGCAAACTCCAACACTGGCGCGCCATCGTGATCTCCGCGTGCGAGCAGTGCGGGCGGAACACCCTTCCCGAGCTGGCCGAGCCGATGGAGCTATACGGAACGTTCAAGACCGTAGAGCCAGACTTCGTACGCGTGCTGCTATCCCCGTCGGGAACGCTACGTGCGGGCGATCTCGGGCAACCGACGAAAATCGCCGTGCTGATCGGCCCGGAAGGGGGCCTTGCGGAGCGGGAACAGGAAGCCGCCGTGTCCGCCGGGTTCAAAGAGGTTCAGCTCGGCGCCAGGATCCTGCGCACGGAAACGGCAGCCATCGCGGCGCTGGCGGCGCTTCAACATCGCTTCGGCGATCTTTGAACGGAGACACCACGGGATGAGGTACGTCGTCATAGCGATTCTCGCGCTCGCGCTGGGCGCGTTCGCGGCGCGCTCGTTCTACAAGAACGAGCCCGAGCCAGCCGATCCCATCAACGTCATCGTCATGCAGATGAAGACGCACGCCATCATCGAGCACGAGCGCCAGGTCGCGGTGTGGTATCGCGCCTGCCCCGACGTCATCGGCATCGATCCGGAAATATTCATCGCGTGGCCCGCGAAGCTGTCTTACGAACTGGAGCTCGCCGACGTCACCATCGAGCGTTCCGGGGACACGCTGAAGGTGCATGCACGCGCCATCCACCCCGACGAGCCCGCCGTGCCGACGGACTTTTTGGACTACCTCTCCACCAGCTCCCTCTTCACGTTCGCGAACGAGCAGCAGCTGGTGAACGAGGAGATCCGCAAGTCTTCCGTGCTCGCGCGTTACCTCACAATGTACTACCTGCTGCGCGATGAGTCGCTGCGCGGGGACTTCGTCGCGGAAGTGCAAGGTCTCGTCACGAGGCTCGCGGGCGCCCTCGGCGTGCCGATAACGCACGTCGAAGTCGACATCGCGAAGGAAAATCTGAAGTTGCCGAAGCTGCCCAAGCTGGAGCTATGTGGTGGTAGCGCGGCGTCAGCGAACGGGCAGCCGTTTGCGAGAATCGAAAGTGGCTACACGGTGCCTATCGGGTTCCGGCCGCCGCCGTCAAAACGCTCAGGCGCGGCACCAAGCCCGGAGGCAGCGGGGAAACCAGAGGGAATCGCTTCGGTTTATGGGCCGGCGAAGGCAGCGACCGGAAAGTAACTCAGGCCGCCGTAATGCGCGTCTCGTCCGCGATCATCTCTTCGATGCGATCGAGATCCGGCACGAGCGGCGCCTCATTCACCATGCGCACCTGGCAGAGAATCGGTGCGCGATCCGGAATCACGCGGGAATTGTCCGGGCGAACCACATCCGAGCTCAC
>JBDTUL010000712.1:0-3330 GCA_040007735.1 Gammaproteobacteria bacterium
GGCTGTTCCATCGAGCGGCGATCCAGAGCGGCTCCTGGCTGCGCGGCACGCCGCGGGAGGATGCGACGGCGACAGCCAGCGCCGTGCTGGCGGAGCTCGGCCTTTCCGCTTCGAAGCTCGACGAGTTGCAACGGATGCCCGTGCAGAAGCTGCTTTCCCTGAAGGCAGGAGCGATGGTGCCGTTGCCCCCGGGGCGAGGCGGGCTTCGCCTCGGGTTCTCGCCGGTCGTCGACGGAACGATCCTGCCGCAGCATCCCTTCGATCCCGTGGCAACGCCGGTGTCCGCGGACATTCCGCTCCTCGTGGGCTGCACGCGCGAGGAGGCGACGTTGTTCTATCTTCGGGACGAGGCCGTGTTCTCGCTCGATGAAGCCGGCTTGCGTACGCGCGTGCTCGAAATGATGGAGGAGCCGGCCGCTTCGCGCATCCTGGAGACTTACAAGAAGGCAAACCCGGCAGCAAGTCCGAGCGACCTCTTCATGCTCATTGCCAGTCATCGTCTGGCCCGGCGTGATGCCATCCGGCTGGCCGAGCGCAAATTCGAGCAGGGCAGGGCACCCGTATACATGTACCTGTTCAGCTGGAGATCTCCTGCGCAGAATGGGCGCCTGCGCGCACCACACACTGTTGAGATTCCGTTTGTCTTCGACAACACCGACATCCCGACCGTGATGACAAAGTCGCCGACGGCAAAGGCGCTGGCGCAGAAAACGAGCAGCGCGTGGATTGCGTTTGCGAAGAGCGGCGACCCGGGTCATGCGGGGCTACCGAAGTGGCCGGCATATGGCACGTCAGAACGCGCCACGATGGTGTTTGATACGGTATGCCGCGTCGAGAACGACCCGGGCGGCGCCGAGCGGCGCGCCTGGAACGAAATCTGATCACCTCGGCGTGCGGTGTCTGCGAGCAAGGCCGACCTGCCCTGTGCACGCAACGTGGTGCGCACACGGGGGCGAAGACCCGGTGCGGATGACTCGAAAAGGGGGAGTTGAATGAATCGTCCGGTCTCATCCTCGGCCGTTGCGCGCCCGTGGCTCGCGCCTGTCGGTGCGCTGGTCATGCTGGCGGGCGGCCTGTTGGCGTTTCTCGTTCAGACCGCAGGCGGCGTTCGCGTGCTCGATGTGCGGTTTGCAGGAACGGGCGGCATTGCGATGAGCGCACTGCTGTTCATTCCCCCGAATGCCACACCGAAAACACCCGCGCCCGGTGTGTTGGCCGTGCACGGATACTTCAACTCGCGTGAAACACAGGGCAACTTCGCGATCGAGTTCGCGCGGCGCGGCTACGTCGTGCTCGCGCTCGATCAGGCCGGTCACGGCTACAGCGATCCGCCGGCCTTCGCGCACGGCTTTGGCGGGCCCGATGGGCTGCGGTACCTGCGCAGTCTCGATTTCGTCGACCAGGACAACATCGGGCTCGAAGGTCACAGCATGGGCGGCTGGGCCGTAGTGAATGCCGCCTCCGCGTTCCCGAACGGCTACAAGGCGCTGGTGCTGGAAGGATCCAGCACTGGCCCGCCGTTTGCGCAGGAAGGTACACCGCAGTTTCCCAGGAATCTCGCCGTAGTCTACGCACGATACGACGAGTTTTCGCCCGTAATGTGGGGCGTTCCGACCGCGCGTGGCGTTACAGACAGCCCGAAGCTTTGGAAGCAGTTCGGCACGCAAGGGGCGGTTGAGCCCGGCAAGTTGTATGGTTCCATCGCCGACGGCACGGCGCGCATCCTGTACACGCCAGGCGGCACGCATCCCTGGAACCACCTCTCGAAGGCAGCCATCGGCAGTGCCGTTGAATGGTTTCAGCGCACATTGAGCGGAGGCACACCCAAACCGCCGCAGGACCAGGTCTGGTACTGGAAGGAGCTGGGGACGGCTGTCGCATTCGTCGGGTTCGTCGTCTTGCTTCTTGGGCTGTTCGATGTCCTGCTTGGACTGCCGTATTTCGCGCCCCTGGTGGCCCTGCCCGTCGCTGCTGCCGTTGCCCGTTCCCCTCGCTGGTGGGTTGCGCTCGTCGTCGGCGCGCTGCTGCCGGCAGTTACTCTATTTCCATTCTTTCAGCTGGGCTCTCTCGTCCTGCCGGCATCGAAGGTGTTTCCGCAGGCCGTCACGAACGAAATCGTGGTGTGGGCGCTTCTCAACGCGGTGTTGGTGGCCGCACTGTCCCTGCTTCCCGGCGGCGCGCGGGCGCAGTTCAATCGGGGAGGGGTCCGTGCCTTTTTCCTTGCCGCACTTACCATGGCCGTCGGTTACAGCGCGGTCGTGCTGCTTTACGCGTTCTTCACTGTCGACCTCCGCTATTGGTTCGTTGCTTTGAAGCCGATGGCCGCCCGTCAGTTACCGGCCTTTGCCGCTTATCTGATTCCTTTTACGGTGTTTTTTCTCGTCACACTGCGAGCGATGCATGCAACGCTGAACGTTGCCGCCCACTCGGCTCGCGCGCAGTACTTCGTCAACATCGTGGCGCTGACCGCAGGCTTTGTAGTCCTTCTCGCGATCCAGTATGGCGTGCTGTTCAGCACCGGCCGCATCGTGGGCTTCTTTATGTCGGATGCGTTGCGGACGATCATTGCGATCAATTTTGTGCCGCTCATGATCGTCATCGCCTCCGTCTCGACCTTCGCTTACCGGCGCACGGCGAGCTACGTGCCCGGGGCGCTGGTGTGCGCGGCACTCGTTGCCTGGTACGTCGTCGTCGGTCAGGCGACGCAAGCGGGCGGCTGAGGCCGCGATCGGCGCGTCAAAACGGTGGAAAAAGCGAAATCGCTTACCCGAACGGCATCGATGCCCTTGCACGCATTTCCCGCGTTCCGGTGTTCATGGGCAATATCCTGGACGTCGGGCGCCGATTGATGACACTTCGGCCAACGACGGTCACCTAGCCTGCTTTATTCATGAACCGCACTGAATATCAGCGGCGGACGTGGCCCGCAGGCCCCAGAGCGGGACGTGAAAAAACAGGATGTTTTTTCCCGAGCCCCCGAAGGACTCCCGAAGGACCCGTCTAGCGGGCGTTCCCGCGGCGGGGCCTGCGGGTCGCGGCTGCCGCCGACCGCCAGCTTCAAAGGTTCATGAATAAAGCAGGTTAGCGAAGGCCGATCGAAATATCGGTGCCACTGTCCTCCACGGCAAGCGTGCTGTCACGCTGGAGGAACTGCACGAACGACCTCGGATCGTCGGCATCGAAGACCCCCGTGATCTGTTTGCCGCGTAGCGCATCGCTTTCGATAAGGATCTGCACGTGGTTATAGCGGTTGAACTCGGTCGCAACGCGTTCCAGCGGGTCAGCCCGGAATACGAGGCGCCGTTCGCGCCATGCCACGACCTGTGCCAG
>JBDTUL010000713.1:0-3330 GCA_040007735.1 Gammaproteobacteria bacterium
GTCGATTGTGGGCGGGAAGCATGAGCTCCGATGCGAAGCGCCCCGGCTCCGGTGCGCTCCATCGACTCGATCCGGATGGCACGATTTCGACGCACCTGAAGGGCGTCACGATCTCGAATGGGATCGGATGGAGCCCCGACTCAAAGAGCTTGTACTACGTCGACAGCGCCACCCGTTGCATCGACGTGTTCGACTATGACCTGAACGCGGGAACGCTGAGCAGCCGGCGCACGCTTGCCGAGGTCAAGGCACTTCCGGATGGACTGGCCGTCGATGTCGAGGGCGGCATCTGGGTCGCCATGTGGGAGGGAGGAGAAGTCATCCGCTTCACACCCGGCGGAAAAGTCGACAGGGTGATCCCATTGCCGGGAAGTCTGGTCGCCACCTGCACCTTCGGCGGCGAGGATCTGCGAACGCTGTTCATCTCCGTTTCTTCCCTCGGGCTCAGCGAGGCCGCCGCCCGCAAACAGACGGCAGGCCACATCTTTGCCTTCGATCCAGGAGTTCAGGGGCTGCCGACGCACGAGTTCCGCGGATGATTCCAGCGCGCTTCGACAAGAAGGTGGTCATCGTCACGGGGGGTGCTCAGGGCATCGGGCGGGCCATCGTTGAGCGGTTTTGTAGCGAAGGCGCGGTCGTCACCTTTCTGGATTGTGACCGCGCCCGTGGGCTTGCGACGAGTCGCGAGCTAGCCGCACTACACAGCTCGGGAGCACCTCATTTCATCGAGTGCGACATCACGATCGCCACGCAAGTTGAGTCCGCTGTGAACAGCGTGATCGAGAAGCATCGCACGATCGACGCGCTGATCAACAATGCGGGCGTCGCGGCCTATTTCGACGCTGCAGAAATGACCGAGTCGCAATGGGAATCCGTTTTCGCAGTCGATCTCAAGGCAGTCTGGTTGTGCACACGCTATGCGCTCCCCGCGATGCGTAAGGCGCGATCCGGAAGCATCGTCAACATCGCCTCGATCCACGCGCGCCTGACCCACGAGGGAATGTTTCCCTACGCCGCTGCGAAGGCCGGTGTGATCGGGCTCACGCGAAGTCTCGCGCTCGACGAAGGCCGCTATGGAATCCGCGCGAATGCCGTCAGCCCGGGATACACGCGCACGCAGCTCGTGGAGGAATACTTCAGCCATCAGCCGCAGCCGGACGAAGCCGAGCAAAAAGTGCTGGACGTGCATCCGCTGCGTCGGATCGGAACGCCCGCAGAGATTGCGAACGTCGTGGCTTTCCTGGCCTCGGATGAAGCCAGCTTCATCACCGGCGCCGAGATTCCCGTCGACGGCGGCTTGAGCGCGAAATATGCGTGAGGGCGCTAACCGCTCTCTCCACACAACAAAGGCAACATCGATGGATCCAGGGTCACGTAAGGTCATTCTCACCTGCGCGGTGACGGGCAATGCGCCCTTCAACCGCCGCCATCCGGCCTTCCCGGTCACGCCCGAGCAGATTGCGGCCGCCGCGCTCGACGCGGCGGGTGCCGGAGCGTCCATCGCACACATCCACGTGCGAAATCCGCAGACCGGAGAGGGGAGCCGCGACCCACGGCTGTTCAAAGAAGTCGTGGATCGGATTCGTGATTCACGGAGCGAGGTGATTATCAATCTGACCGGGGGACTGGGAGCTTTTCTGCTGCCCGATCCCGCCGATGAACGCCGCGCGCTTCCCGAGAGCGATGTGGCTGGCGTTGAGGAGCGGATGGCCCACTTCGAGCTCTGCCGCCCCGACCTCGCAACCCTCGATGTCACGACAGGCAATCAAGTCGAGGGCGCGCTCGAGTTCGTCTACATGAACACGACGCGCACGCTGCGTGCCATGGCCAGGCGTCTTCGCGAAGTGAATATCAAGCCCGAGCTCGAAGTCTTTGGCGCCGGCGACATCGAATTCGGCAAGCAGCTGATCGCAGAAGGGCTCATCGACGGCACTCCGATGTTCCAGTTCGTCCTGGGCGTCAAATGGGGCGCACCTGCGGATACCGCTACGATCACGTACATGCGCGGTCTGCTGCCCCAACCAGTCTTGTGGGGTGCCCTCGGTATCGGCAGGCTCGAGATGGCCGTAGTTGCACAGACCGTGCTGCTCGGTGGCAACGTGCGAGTCGGCCTCGAAGACAATCTGTATCTGAGTAAAGGGGTGTTTGCGACGAACGCTCAGCTGGTTGAGCGCGCACGCCGCATCGTCGAAGACCTCGGGTATGAAGTAGCGACGCCAGCCGAAGCCCGAGCACAGCTCGGCCTGCGCTGAGTCGATCCGGAGACTATATGGCTTCCAACGCCGTCGCTGGCTACCGTATCGGCATTCTGACGCTGGACACCGCGCACCCGCTGGAAGTCGGAAACGTTCAGCACGCCGAGTCGTTCGCCTTCCCCGTCACCTACGCGGTGGTTCGCAACGTCTCCCTTCTCGCGCTCATGGCTGGCGACCCCTCCGCGGCAGGTCCCATTCTTGAGGGGGTGGCTGAGCTCAACAGCCGTGGAGTCTCGATCATCGTCGGGGCCTGCGGCTCGTTTGCCAACTATCAGCGCCTGGCAGCGGATGCCTCGCGAGTCCCCGTATTCATGTCGATCCTGCTCGAGGTCCCCTTTATCCTGCGATCACTGCCGCTGAGTGCAAAACTCGGCATCGTCTTCGCGAGCACCAGCTCCTTCACGACCCGAGTGCAGGCCGAGTGCGGCATCGAGGACGCCTCCCGAATCATTGCGATCGGGGCGGATGCCATTCCAGCATTCGGCTCCATCTTGAAACAAGAGTCATCCCTCGATAGCCCGGCACTCGAGCGCGGCACGGTCGAACTCACACAGCGTACTCTGCGAGAGCATCCCGAAATCGGGGCATGGCTCCTTCAATGCAGTGATCTGCCACCGTACGCGGCTGCCATCCAGCGTGCCACATCCCTACCGGTGTTCGATGCGGGCCTGCTCATCGATCACCTTTACCGCGCCTCGCGTCGGGCGCCTTTTTCGAGCGTACCCTCATGAACATCGCCATCACAGGGGCCGCCAGCGGCCTGGGAAAAGTTGTCGCGGAGCGCTTCTCGGCCGCGGGCCATCGCGTATTCGGCTGCGACGTCTCGAAGGACGGCATCGCGGATCTCGCTGGTCGAGGCAGCGTCTCGCTCGCGAAATGCGTCGACGTGTCCGACCCCCGGCAAATCGAAGCCTGGTTCTCGGATATCTTCGCCCAGACGGCGCGCCTGGATGTGCTGGTCAACAACGTGGGGGTAGCAGGTCCGCACGCCGACGTCACAGAGCTCAGTCTCAAAGACTGGCACGCCACGCTCAACGCCAATCTCCACTCCGCACTGGTCACGATGCAGCTCGCG
>JBDTUL010000714.1:0-3318 GCA_040007735.1 Gammaproteobacteria bacterium
GATGATCGATCTCACCCGCGTCGAGCCGCACTTCGCCCGCGATGGGCATCACGAGCACGTCGCCGAGATCCGAATGACCGGCGCCTGAGAAATGTGTGTGCGAAAAACCGAGGATAGTGCTGTCGCCGTACTGATAGCCGGCAGCCCAGGGATAGCTCTGCTTGAAGTGCCGGATCTGAGTATCCGGACTCAGCTGGACCATTCCAAACGGAACAACCGCACCGGGGAACGTGTGGCCGGTGCCTTGCGTGCCGATGAAGGGATCTACAAACGCGGCATTGCTTGCGGCGTTATCGGCAGCGGCGGCAACTCCACCGTGCGACGCAAGCATCCAGACGACGAGCAGACGAACACAGGCGCGAATCGCCGCGCCGGCCTTTTCGAGGAACATCCATGTGCCTTTATCGGGTAGTCAGCTGCTGATACGTGGTCGCTTCGAACTCGCGCAGCGTTCGAATGGCGCCATCGTCGTAAAACGGCAGCATCTGCATGAGCACGGTGCCGCCGATGTGCTTCTTGGGGTCGATCCAGAACTCGGTGTTGAAGAGCCCTGCCCAACTGAGGCTGCCCGGGCTGCGATACCCCGCCCCCGCCGGATCGTCTGAGGTGATCTGGAAGCCGAGCCCGAATTTGTCGTGCCCTGCGCCGAGCGGAAAGGGTTGGGTGAGCGCCGGGATCGCAGCGGCTTGCTGCTCGACAAAGATTGCGCCGATCTGGTTCTCGCCCATCATCGCAACCGACGCGGCGCTCAGGATGCGCACATTCGCAAGCTTGCCTTCGTTCAGGAACATGCGCATGAACTGACCGTAATCGTGTGCGGTGGAATAGAGACCGCCGTCGCCGCGGAACGGCGCCGTGGCCGCTGAGGGCAGCTTCTGCGGCTCTTCCTGTAGCTTGCCCTCGACATGCCGATGAAGCGTGGGCACGCGCGCCTGTTTTTCCACAGGAACGGCGTAAGACGTGTCGACCATGCCCAGCGGCTTGAAGATGTGCTGCTGGTCGAACGCTTCGAGCGTTTGTCCTGAGATCTTCTCTACGATCAGGCCGAGCACGCGGGTGCTCGCACTGTAGTTCCATTTTGCGCCGGGGTTATTCAGCAGCGGAAGCTCCCACTCGAGCTTCTGATTGCCGTCCTGCAGTTTCCGAACGATGGGATTGGAGAAGGCGTAGCCGAGGCCCGAGGTATGCGACAGCAACTGACGCACCGTCATGGCCTGCGTGGCCGGCTGCGTTTCGTAGGACCCATCCGCCTCGTTGAACGACTTGATGACCTGCAACTTGTCGAAGCCCGGCAGGAACCTCGAGACGGGATCGTCGAGACGCAGCTTGCCCTGCTCGAACAGCATCATGATCGCGACCGAGGTGACCGGCTTGGTCATCGAGGCGATATTGAAGATGGCATCCGCGGGCATGGCCGTGTTGCCGGCGACATTCAGCTTGCCGGCGGAGCCCTGGAATAGCGTGCCCTTTCGGTCCACGACCAGTGCAACCACGCCCGGCGTATCACCGCGCGCAACGGCGGCGGTGAGCACACCAGAAAGCGCTGCATTGGCTTTGGCCGGCGACCCGGGCGACGCGTCGCCCCAGGCGGCCGACGAAAGTCCCGCACAGGCAAGAGTCAGGGTCAATAGAAGCGAAACAGACGCCGCGCGACGATGCATGCGAACCCCCTATCCGATTTTTTCCGCCAGAGTGAGCGGCCGGATCATGGCCTTGCCGCGCGGGCACGGCAAGACAGCCTTCAGGCCGACGGGGCGTCCTTCGCATCGGGCAGGGCCCACGCCAGCGCGGCGGCGCCCACGATCAGCACGAGGCCCGCAAGGGTGTGGAGCGATGGCCGGTGGCCGCTTGCGAATATTCCTATCAGGGCGGCAAACGCCAGCTGCGTATAGAGAGCCGGCGATGTTCTGGAGACGGGCGCATGGCTCACGGCGCGATCCAGCATCAGCAGCGACACAAAGCCGAACGTGCCAATGCCCACAATCATTTCGATGTCGTGCACCGACGGCGTGACCCACCCTCGCGGCACGAGCAAACTCAGAATCGCGAACACCCCCACCGCCGTGTAGAACAAGTTCGCCTCGACGTGCTCGGTGCGCAGGAAGCGAGTCATCACCACATACGCGCTGAACGACAGCGCCATCACGAGTGGCGCGAGGGGGATGCCAGGCAGTGTGGGCAACGATTGCGAGACGATGGCGAAGGTGCCCAGCGTGCCCAGGGCGATGCCAACCCAGATGAGCCGCGACGGCCGCTCGCGCCGCCAGCCGATGGCGAGCAGAATCACCAGCACTGGCGTGATCCAGAATAAGGCCGACGTCAACGCGGCCGGCACGCCGTGCACGAACGCCCAGGCGAAACTGAGCGGCATGATCAGCATCATGAGTGAGCGCGCCAGATGGAACACGGGCCGCTCGGTGCGCCAGATGCGGGAAGGCTCGTGCCACCCCCACAGGAGGAACACGATGGCCAGGTGGACCGCATACCGCATCCACACTATCTGAGTGAGGCCATAGGAGTGCTGCAGGTGTGTGCCGAACACATCTTCGGCGATGGCCCAGCACAGGCCGAACCCCGCCATGAAGAGGACGGCCGCGCGGCCGCCGTAGGCACGCGACTGACCCAGGAATCTCAGGTGTGATTGAGAGGTGCTCGCCAAGACCCTTCATCCGGTTCTTCTTTTGGGACACTGTACTTCGACAGCGTCCCAAAGCGAAGGGGCTTCATTATGTCACGGGTCACCTATCCATTGAGCAGGCCGAATCCAACCGACTCATAGCGCAGTCCAGAGACGGCTCCTCGGGGCGAAGCCCGATCGATGTGCGCCATGTCCTCCTCGCTCAGCTCAACGTCGACGGCCCCGGCGTTTTCTTCCACGCGCGCGACGCTGCTCGTGCCCGGAATGGGTATGACACTGGCGTGCCGTTTGAGAAGCCAGGCGAGAGCGAGTTGCGCAGGCGTACAGCCTTTGCTCTCGGCCAGGGTCTTCAGGTGATCGGCCAGCGCCACGTTCTTCGCAAAACTCTCCCCCTGGAAGCGAGGATTGTTCCGCCGCCAGTCATCCGGCGCGAGGTCTTCGAGCTTGCGGAATCGTCCGCCCAGCAAGCCACGCCCGAGCGGGCTGTACGCAACCAGCGCGATGCCGAGCTCTTCAAGAGTCGGCAGCAGGTCGTCTTCAGGTTCACGGCTGAACAGAGAGTATTCCGTCTGGACCGCCGCAATTGGGTAAACCGCGTATGCACGGCGCACGGTCGCCGCCGAGGCTTCGGAAAGCCCCAGATGTTTCACCTTTCCTGCACGCACCAGAGCCGCCATCGC
>JBDTUL010000715.1:0-3315 GCA_040007735.1 Gammaproteobacteria bacterium
CCTGATCGAGAAGCAACTCGCGCATGAGGCGCGGGACGAGGTGCGTGCGGCCTACAACCGGGCGCAATACCTCGCCGAGCGAGCAAAGCTCATGCAGTGGTGGGCCGATCGTCTCGACGAGTTGCGCAGCGGGGCGCATGTGATTCCGCTAAGAGCAGCGTGAAGGGGCAACGAGCGACGGAAGGATCCTGTCTTTGAAAGTTTGGCTGCCGAAATTTAGCTGGCGAGTGATGGCTCGGGCGACGCCGATCGCAGGCACCGCAGCGTTTCTACTGGGCCTTGCCGGGTTACTGGCGTTGAACGCGGGCTGGTCACTCCCGGGGGATCGCGTGCAATACCGTACGCTCCTCCTTACCGGCAGCCTCCTCATTCCGTTCGGAGTCATTTGGCGGCGGTATCACGAGGTAAACGATCGTCTGAATTGGCTGACAGGCAACCTGCGCTGGTCGGTTGGCATGTTGCGCATGCACGGACTCCATTTGCCACCGGATCAAGATGTGCCGCCGGACACACTTGGGATCGGCACATCCGCGCTGGCAGAGCGGTGGCCTTGGGGATCGCATCACACTGAGATGTTGGGCCACGTCGACGCTGCGGCGCGGAAGTGGTGGGCGAACTATGACCCCGGCGAGCCCGACACCGCCCCTACAAATGAAATGGTGGCTGACTGGCTTATGGAGGATCGACGCGTATCTCGTGACAAAGCGAAAGCTATTGCTTCGATCCTGCGAGCCGATGGGCTGCGCTCGGGTCCGCGCCGGTAATCCTCCTAGTTCACCCGATTGGGGTGGCACTACCTGACTCGGATTGATCGACGCTATCCGCAACCCGGGCAATCCAGATGATGCGAAGCCAGAGTTCCTGAATTGTTCGGGGACGCGCACGAAAGGCGCATCATGGCAGAAGCATTCCAGCAATCCACCCACGAACGGGCGTTGGCGAGACGCCCCGAGGTTGAAAGGTTAGTCCAACTCTCCCGGTCGTCGATCTATGCGGGGGTCGCAAAGGGCACGTTCCCGGCGCCCCTCCGTATAGGCACTCGAGCGGTGGCGTGGAGGCTCTCCGACATTGACCATTGGCTCTCAGCCAGGCCGCTCGCCGGCTACAAGGTCCAAGTGGGGGCGACATGACTACAAAAGAAACGGGCCGCCCATTTGACGCAGCGGCCCCTAACGCAAGTCAATCCGATTCTGGACTTGACCCTGTCGCCGAGCACAAGAGCAGCAACTCCGCGGCTGCTCAGCGGGCTCGCACTTTGGAAGCTCTCGGCTCAGGTCCGAAAAGCACCATTGAGCTAAGACGAAACTGGGACATCCTGAGCCCGGCTCCGCGAATCAAGGAGCTTCGCGAGCGGGGCTACCCGATCCTGACTAACTGGGTTCAGCACGCGACCGATTGTGGCAAGCTTCATCGAGTCGCCCACTACGTCCTTCACTCAGAAACACCGATTGATCCAGCGGCATACACCCGTTGCATCCCTCGGCCGCAAGCGCCGGCTGAGGCAGTGCAATGAGCCCCCAGATGTGCCTAGAACGCCTCAGAAGCCGCCTGGCGCGGTTCCCAGAGTACGGCATAGGCTCTGACCTTGCGGGCCTTGCGCTCGTCGTCCTCGGGGCCCTCTGTCGCTTTCTGGAGCGCTCTGCGATGGAGGCCTGCCATGGGACAGAACCGTGAAGCTCCTGCTTTCCAAGAGTACGCCGCCAGCATGATGGCCCGGACCGAGTATCGGGCGCTCGATATGGAGGGTCGCGGCATGCTTACAACCTTGCGCCTGGAGTGCTGGGTGAACGGGAGCTTGCCCAGTGACCCCACGATCCTTGCTCGGGTACTAGGATTTGACCGTGACCAGATCGAGCGTACGGTGTCTCAGTTGGGAGCCTTCTTCTCCATCGAGGATGGAAAGATTCGCTGTCCGGAGTTGGACGACTATCGCACCCATCTCAGTGATCGTCGTAAGAGGCAGTCGGAAGGGGGCAGGGCCGGGGCAGCAAAGACGAATGGAGGCCGCAGCCGTGCGGGCTCGAGTGACCCGCCGCCTACCTCGCGCCTTACCTGCGAGTCCTTAGTAAAGCAAAGCCAAGTCCAGTCCAGTCCAGTCCAGAGTCTTGAGAAAGGAGCTACCCACAAAGCTTGGGTCAACGAGTACGAGAGCCAAAGCCAAGGGCATTGACCTCGCGGGGAGTCGCATCGCGCAGCCGCTCAAACGCCTACTGGTCGGCTTATGGCTTGCGCGCCTCGGGCCCGCCGATCCCCAGCCTTCCATGACCGGGCCTTGGGGGGTCCGGGTCAGCGGAACGCATCGGCGCCCAGTACATCGCTCGACAGCCGACGCAGGCAACAAAGTCCGTAAGGAGCGGTGGGTGCGGCTTCCGATGTACCCGCACGCGCTCGAAGTTTTCAAACCCGCACAGGCAGACAAGGTCGAGACTCGCAGGCGTCCATGACACGTACTGTACGTTTATCCAGTATGATGGCGCTAGAGCATTTGACTGATGATTTCGTAATCTGTGACAGCCAACGGATGAGCACAGGTGGCTTTAGGTGCGGGGCTGGACGGCCTGCGTTGCATGTCAAAGCCGAGCACTGCAGGTCGATCGACGTGCGACGCTGGCAACGCGAAGGTATCTTGCGGGAGGGGCGGGCGGGCACCTGGCAATGGTCCGACCCCGATACCGGCCAACGGCGCGCTGCGATCGGCTATCGGGCAAATGGCGGCAGTGTGACTCTGGACTATTCCATCGACGGCAGCGCGCGCACGCAGACCCTGTGGCTGACCGAAACGCCGTGCAATTACGGCGGCACTCGGCAATGGTTCATTTGTCCGATAGGTGGCGAGCGGGTCGCGGTGTTATTCCTGCGGGCCGGGCGCTTCGCGTGCCGACGTTGCCAGCGCATCTCCTATGCGAGCCAGTCGGGCGACCTATGCGATCGGACGTGGCGCAAACAGGCGAAGGCCGAGGCGAAGCTGGGGCCGAACTGGGCGCGTCCGAAGGGCATGCACGCGACGACGCGCGAGCGGGTGATGTCGATCATTTGGGGGTGTGAGGAACGACGCGATGCAGCAATCCGTCGCTGCGCGGCGATGCGCTGTTTCGCTAAAGATGACGTGCTATGGCCTCGATCGACGAGCGTGCTTGACTACCTACGGGGGCGGTAGCCCTTAGCCATCATGCAAGACTGTAGCGCTGCCCAGCGATTGCCAGCGTTCGCGTCCTCCGTGAGATAGCTCGGCGGGGTGTTGTAGATCGACGCGCGTTGAAGGGAGCCTCTGTCGCCCGCCCGGCCGATTTTTCACCACCCCGCTCAGAGCTAGGA
>JBDTUL010000716.1:0-3314 GCA_040007735.1 Gammaproteobacteria bacterium
CTCCGGTTTCACGGCTGGCCTCCGCTGATTCGGCGTCGGTCATCCAGCCTCGGACCGTGGGATTGTCCTTTATCGCCAACTTCTAGCGGGCAGGGGTTGCGGCAGCATCGAGCAGCTCGATCACAGGAATCGGAATTCACCATCGCATG
The DNA here is from genome assembly GCA_040007735.1 of Gammaproteobacteria bacterium. GTDB lineage: Bacteria > Pseudomonadota > Gammaproteobacteria > Steroidobacterales > Steroidobacteraceae > JADGHX01. The sequence goes on from JBDTUL010000716.1 coordinate 150, forward strand.
ACTTCGCTCTTAGAGAGACTGCTGCGGGTGCTGCCTCTTGCCGGCATAGCGTTACTCAACGCGGTGCCGGCGCTCAGCAGCGATACCGTCGACGTGCCGCGCGTCGATCATCATCTTCATATGTTTTCGCCCGAAACGTCGCGGGTGTTGAAAGCGATATGCACGGCGAAAGGTCCTGACGCCTGCGCAGCTGAGGTGTCGCGTGAGCCTTCTAACGCGGACGATGTGATTCATGCGCTCGACGCTGCGGGCATCCAGCAGGGCGTGCTGCTGTCGACTGCTTATTTCTTCGGCTCGCCTGCTGTTGCCGGCCAACAGGTCGACGTCGCGGCCGCAATGCGTACGGAGAACCGCTTCATCGTGGCACAGGCCCTGTCGTCCTGCGGGCGACTAGTTCCTTTCATCAGCGTCAATCCGCTGCTTCCCAACGCGATCGAAGAGATCGATTACTGGGGAAAGCAGGGTGGCGCGGCCGGACTGAAACTTCACTTGGGCAATTCGGGCTTCGATTTCCGGGATCCCCAGCAGGTGGCGCGATTGAAGGCAGTCTTCGCGGCGGCGGATCGCAACCGGCTCCCCATCGCGGTGCATCTGCAGACGCAGCCCTCCCGGTACGGTGTCGAGGACGCAAAAATTTTCCTGGAGCAGGTGCTGCCGGCGGCGCCGGCGGTGGCGATTCAGATTGCTCACGTCGGCAGCGGGGGAGGGCTTGATAGCGGCGTGCTCGCGGTGCTGGATGCATTCGCCGATGCGATTCGCGCCAAGCCCGCACAAACCCGCCACCTGTATTTCGATCTGGCGATGGTGCCCGACCTGTTCTCCAATACGCGGAAGCTTTCCGCCAAGCCCGCTGACGTTGCTGCCTTGGACAAGACGATGCGACGTGTCGGTCTCGGTCGGTTCCTCCCAGCTTCGGACTATACGCTCGGGGTGGATTTGAAAGCCTATTACGCCAATCAGAAGGCATCGTTGCGTCTCACGGATCGTGAATGGCACAAGGTTGCTGTCAATGTCGCGCCCTACATACCGAAGGCAACCGCTGCTGATGCTTGCCATTGAACGGCTCAGTGCAGGTCATCGCGCCCGGCCTCGCGCGCCAATCGTCCACAGCGCCGTCAACCTGTCGCCGCTCACCACGTGATAGGTCTCGTAAAGGTTGACCGTTGGATCGCAGTGGGGCGTGGCGAAGGTGATCACATCGCCGAGCCGCGGCGGCTTGGCGCCGGCCGGCAGGATCACCGCTGCAGGCTCATCTCCCATGAATTCATAGCGTGAGCCTTTCGGTGCGCCCGAGACAATGGCGGGCGGGCCGGCCTCGGCCAGTGGGGGCACATTTCGGTTCTGGTGCATCAACGGCCGGCTCTATTATCGGGCTCCCGATCTGGGAGATTCCGCATGCCCCGAGCCGCTGCACGCTACCCCATTTATCGGCGGCGTCGCTATGAAGCGCGAAATCATCCCGTCCAGCGATCGACCATGCGACGTGGAGCGTCGGCGACTGCTCGGCCTGGCCAGCATCGTCACGACCGCATCGTTACTCCGGCCCGCCGCGGGGGAAGCGGCCGCGCCACCCGAAAATCAGAAAGTCGAGGCGAGCTGCCGATTCGGTGAACCGCGTGCGCCATCTATCGGACCGATCTCCACGAGCGATTGCGCGCGATGCGGGTGAAACATCTGATTTTCACCGGCTGCACGACGAGCATCTGTGTCGAGTCGACTGTGCGAGATGCGATGTTTCGGGACTATCAATGTGTGTTGCTTGGCGACTGCATGAGCGAGCCGATCGGCGGCGATTTAGCCCGCAGCAATCACGAGGCCTCTCTGCTCACGGTGCAGACGCTGCTTGGATGGGTGTCCGATTCTGCTAGTTTCCTGAAGGCGGTGGCGTAGCCGATCCGAGTCTGGGGCCAGACCGCCGTCAGACCGGAACGAGCTCGCACGTCGATGCGAGAGATGAAGTTCCCGAAGCTCCGAACGTAAGCGCCGTGACTCCAGCGTCAGACCTGCTTGGGCCGGGGCTTTTTCGCCGCGAGCGTCGATGTCTGCGATTCTGACGGCCAGTCCGATCGATCCCTGAAGACGAGCCGTATCGCCGACAAAACCGGCCCCTCATAAGAACGCGTTTTTCCAGATCAGCCCTTCAGCACGGAGCCGTTGGGCAACGTGACCGAATCGAGCAGGCCGCCCGGCTGTCCGCTTCGCAGCGGAAAAATACCGGCCGCAATCTTGTCGCCGACCTTGATGGTGTTGACCTTCCATCCCTTGCGGGTCAGCAAGTTGATACTGCCGCACTCGATGGCGTATTCACTGGTCACGCCCTTGGCATCTTTGGCTTCCATGAAGAAATAGACGTGGGGATTGGTCCATTCGATCTTGCGCACCACGCCCTTTACCGTGACGGGCTGCGTTTTGTCGAACATTGCGAACGAATGGTGCGCCTCGGCTGGGTTTGGCAGCACGAGGACACCTGTGACCGCGGCCGCCAGCAACACTGTTGACCAGACCGAAACTCTCATTTTCATACCATGTTGTCTCCAGGGTAGTGCCCTGCTCGACGACTACGACTCTCGGGTGGATGAAAACCCCTGGTCGGGCGCGTCCGCTGTGGCGCTCAGGGTGAGCTGGGCGTCCGGGGGTCGGCAGCAACGCGTCGCTCCTTGGCATTGGAAAACAATCAGTCGATTAGACCGTGTCTGTTGCTACATCGGGACAATTGGAGCATGCTCATTTCGGCTCCGCCCGCATTCCTCCAGAGAGCGGGCAGAGACCGCCGAAGCTTCTTTTTTCGGACCGGCACGAGAGATGATCGAAACGCCTGCTCGCACAACTGCGCTCGAGTCTCTGCTCACTACGTTGGGCGGGCAGCTCTCGGCGGTGACCGTCGAGGAGGCGGAGGAGCTCGTGCGTCAGCACTTTGGCATCGGCGCGCAGGCCGAGAGGCTGACCGGAGAGCGCGACGAGAACTTCCGAATGCACGTCGAAGGCGGGGATGGCTACGTCCTGAGAATCGCGCATCCTGCAGAGCCGCCGGCGGTCTCCGACCTGGGCAGGGCCGCGCTCGTCCATCTCGCGCAGCTCGATCCTACGCTTCCCGTGCAGCGTGTTTGCCCTGCCCTCGATGGCGACACTCGCATTCAATTCACCGACCGGAGCCACGCTCGTCGC